>JAXHTT010000170.1:0-7416 GCA_034190055.1 Pseudomonadota bacterium
GCGGGCTGGCGTCCTGGTCTAACGCTGTCAAACAGAAACGACGGTGTGATTGCATCAGATGTCTACCTTCCACGTAACTGGGACCAAGTTGTTGACCAACAAGATAGAACCCGTACTAATGCGTCACTTGTTGCGCAGTTTGCGCCATCTGATGATGTAACCATTACCCTAGATGGTTTCGTATCTAAGTTTGAAGTAGATTCACAAGTTACCGACTTAGCGTCATGGTTTGAACCAGACCGCGTTGGGTCTGCGACTATCTCAGAGTTTGGTACGGCACTACAATTCACTCAAGAAATTGACTTGCACCAAGGTAGCGGTAACCCAGCATCTGACTTCGTATCATCAACCCGTGGTGTACGTGATGTAACTAACAAAGGGTTCGGCTTAAATGTTGATTGGCAAGTAACTGACGCCCTTTCAGCAACCTTCGATGTTTCAACATCTGAAGCGGAAAACGACGTTGCTGGCGAAGGTCGATTTAACGTTGTAGGTATCATCAACAACTACGAGTTTGACAGCACAGGTGGTACACCTACTGTAATTCACGATGGCTTTGGCAATGGTCAATTGCCTGATATTTCGCTTAACCGCCTTCACTATAACGACTTAGGTAACGTTGTTGCGTCTGAAGACGAAGTAACAGAATATAAAGCAGATTTCACCTATTTGGCTGATTCTGACGTTTTCCGTAAAGTTGATTTCGGTATTTTGCGCTCAGAGCGAGAGAAGTTCGTTTTCCAAGAGTTTGCATCACAATGTGCATTCTGTGGTTATGGCACAGCAGCGCCAATTGATGAGTTGAACATTCGTCCGTTCACTGCGAACAACTTCTTCAGCGGTCTGGTTGACACTTGGTACACATACGATGGCGATGCATACCTAGATTACCTTGCTTCTCAAGGTGCGCCAGTAGTACCAACGCTTCAGCCTAACTATTACAATATTGAAGAAGACGTAACCGCACTTTACGCTAACTTTGAGTTTGGTTATGACATCGGTGATATGCCGTTAACCATGAACTTTGGTGCTCGTTATGAAGAAACAAAAGTAGCAGTTTCAGCAGTTCAAGCCTTTATATCTGATGTGGTTCCAACCACTGACTTGACGCTGTTCTCTAACGTATTTGCTCCAGCAGAGGATATTACCGGTACATCGTCTTACTCTAATCTTCTACCTAGTTTAAACGTCAAGTTGGAAGTACAAGAAGACATGATTGTGCGCTTCTCTCGCTACGACTCATTGACGCGACCAACCATGTCTCAGATGTCTCCGGCAACAACCTTTGGTGAGCCTCGTCGTCAAAACCTTCAGGCGAGCGGCGGTAACCCTGACCTTCAGCCGTTTAGCGCTGAGAACTGGGACCTATCGTTCGAATGGTACTACAGCGATGACTCAGTATTCTCGTTTGCAGTATTCAGTAAAGACGTTGAAGACTTTATCGTAACTCTTTCAGGCAATGAAACTTTCACCATGACAGACCGAGTTGGTCCTGATTTCCGCTGTACTGCTGCAGACTGTGCTCCTGGTGTTTCGCTAGATGATCAGAATCCAGATAGAGATGTTGTTGCCGAAACAGAAGAGCTTAATGGTGCAAGCGAAGTTTACACTGTTACACGCCCTCAAAACGGCGAAACAGCAACGGTTAATGGTTATGAAGTAGCGATTACCCACGTATGGGATAACGGCTTTGGTGTAACCGCTAACGCTACTGTAGTTAACAGTGATGCGGAAGTATCTGGCGATACAACACAGACGTTTGCGCTAGCAGGTCTTGGTGATTCACAAAACCTTATCGTATTCTACGAGCGCGATGCGTTCCAGGCACGTGTAGCGTTTAACAACCGTGAGTCGTTCCTATTTGCACTAGATAACACTGAAGTTGGCGGCGCGACAGGCGAGCCAATTACTACTGAAACCTACGGTCAGTGGGATGTAAGTGCAAGTTACGACATCAACGAACACCTTACGGTATTTGTTGAAGGTATCAACGTGACTGAAGAAGAGCTTACACAAGTAGGCCGCTTCCCAGACCAAATTTACTCAATTGAAGACAATGGTGCTCGCTACTCTGTAGGTATCCGAGGCTCATTCTAAGATTTGTGTGTGTTTTGGCAGGGGTAAACCCCTGCCTTTTATCCATAAGCCTATTGGCAAAACGAGTACGTTTATGGATAAATGTAGAAAACAGTCATAATTCCATTTAAGCAGTGTTGTTTCATGAACCATTCATCTCATACATCTCAAAAACAGCGTATTGTCATCGTAGGTGGCGGCACCGCTGGTTGGCTTACAGCCGCCATCGTTGCGGCTAAACACAAGGTAGCAATGGGTGAATGTGGCTTAGACATAACCTTGGTCGAATCCAGTGACATTCCTACTGTCGGCGTAGGTGAAGGAACGTGGCCAACAATGCGCAACACGCTGAAAGACATTGGCCTGCCTGAAAAAGAAGTATTTAGACGCTGCAGCGCTGCATTCAAGCAAGGCGGTAAGTTCGTAAATTGGGTAAATGGCGACGGCGACTTTTATTACCACCCGTTTACCGTTCCGCTAGGTTATGGTCGCGTTGAAATGGCCCCCTATGTAGGCGATATTGCAAATTTTGCCAACGCCACTAACTTTCAGCAGCACGTGTGTGAGCGCAATATGGCGCCTCGCACGCTCAGCGAACAAGAATACAGTAGCGCACAGTCGAACTACGCGTATCATTTAGATGCTGGTGCATTTGCTGACATGTTGCGAGACTTCAGCAAAGCGGAGCTAGGCGTTAAACACATTGTCGCCACTGTAGAAAGCGTAGCCGCAACCTCAAACGAACATATCGAAAGCGTTACGCTTAACAACGGCATGGTTTTACATGCCGATTTATTTGTCGACTGTTCTGGTTTTCGCTCACTATTACTTGGCGAAACTCTAGGTGAAAGCGTCATTTCCACAGATGACGTGCTATTTAATAACTCTGCCCTTGCCCTTCATGTACCCCACGATGAAGACTTCGAAATAAAGCCCTATACCCAAGCAACAGCACAAGAAGCAGGCTGGATTTGGGATATTGGTTTATCTTCTCGAAGAGGCGTAGGTCATGTTTATTCCACCGATTTTACTACCGACGAACGAGCGGAAGAAGTATTACGTCAGTACGTTGGTGACAAGCACGGCGATTTGAAAGCGCGCACCATTCGCTTTAACTCTGGTTACAAGAAGCGTATTTGGAAAGGCAACTGCATTGGCGTGGGTCTGTCCGCAGGGTTTGTAGAGCCATTAGAGGCAACAGCCCTTATGCTTATCGAGATTTCAGCACGCTATATTGCAGAGCAAATGCCGCTGCCAGAACCAGCGATGCCTATCGTTAGCCAGCGCTTTAACAAGCAAATGAACTATCGCTGGCAGCGCATCATCGACTTCTTGAAACTCCATTATATTTTCAACCAACGCAGTGAACCTTACTGGGTTGCCAATCGCGATGCGGCTTCTATCCCCGACTCTTTAAAAGAAGATTTGGAAATTTGGAAGTATCGCGGCCCTCAAATTGCTGATTTTTCAGCGGCAATAGAGCTTTTTCCTGCCGCCAGCTATCAGTACGTACTATATGGAATGGGATTTTCTCCAGACTTTTCTTTGCAGTCTCATTTCTACAACGAACGTGACCTAGCTGATAAAGTGATTCAACAAAATCAGCTAATCACGCAGCAAAAACTAAGCAGCTTACCTAATCACCGCGACTACATTGAGCAGTGGTTGGCAAGCTAACGAGAACTATAATATGCCAACATTTGAAACCTTATCGGCTGATACCCACAGTGCTCTTACTATTGATGAGAGCAAGCTTGCTAGTACTTATTCGAAATTTCATCTTCTCAACATTGAGATAAAGGAAGCCGTTCAAGCATCTAGCGACTTCCCTCTGTTTTTCAGTAAATCTACTGAAGCACAGTATTGGACAATTTCGGCCCTGTGCGGCCTAGCTCCTCAAGAAAACGTGTTTGAAACACAAGGTACATGGCTTGGTCACTATGCACCGCTTAGTCTTCGCACCTTACCTTTTATCGTACGATTGGGAAATGACGCTAAGCAGCAAGAAGTTTTAGTTGATGTCGACTCGCCAGCTGTTTCTTCTCAAAACGGTGAAGCACTCTTTTTGCCTTCCAAGCGCCCTACTGCGTACTTAGATAATAAAAAGAAATTGCTAGATGAGCGCGTTACCGCCATGCAACAAACCGCTGTAATGATGAATCAAATTAGCGAGATGGGACTCATTCATACTGTTGACTTGATAATAGAGTACAAAGACAACACCAATCAGCGCGTAGGCGGGCTAGCTACGGTGAATGAACAACGCTTGCAAAACCTTACGGGTGAAGAACTGGCTAGTTTGAATCAAAAGGGCCTGCTCAACGTGCTTTTCAATATTCTTGGTTCTATTTTGCAAGTGAACCGCGTTATCCGTCTTCATAACACTAAATTCCCTGAACGCGCTGTAAACAACATTAAGTTCGAAACCAGCAAGTCATAACTGCCCTTTAGGAGTAAAACATGTTTTCCAGCACTATTCAGGTGTCTGTTTTTGTCTTTGTGACTGCTTTAATTGGTTTTCTTACCTATTTAAGTTGCCGCGGACAAAATAGAAATGCCCAAAACCAAAACCGCGAATACTTTCTTGCAGGCGGAGGTCTAGCTTGGTATTTCGTTGCAGGTAGTATCACGCTCACCAACCTAAGTACCGACCAGCTAGTAGGTATGAACGGTAACCAAATGGCCTTGTTAGCCCTATGGGAACTCGCAGCCGTTGTAGGACTTTTCGTACTGGCAAAAGTATTTCTGCCTGTGTATTACAAGTTCAAGTGTACAACGACAACAGAACTTCTAGAGCAGCGCTATCACGACAAGCACATACGTGCAGTTATTAGTGCGCTCTTCTTCGCAGGCAGTGCTTTAATATTTTGCCCGGCAGTAATCTATTCGGGCTCGTTGTTCATGCAGTCTATGTTTAACGTTGAGCTGCCGCTTATGTACATTGCAGTTATCTTCGTTATTGTCGGTGCCTTATATGCTATCTTCGGCGGTCTTCGCGCAGTAGCGGTGTCTGATACCTACTCAGGCGTGCTTCTTTTAACCATGGCTGTCTTGGTGGTTATTCTGGCGCTCCAGGCCATCGATTATAACTTTGATGGCATTCCGCAAGAGCGACTTACGTTAATTGGCGATGATGAGTCTCCAATCCCTTGGCATACCTTGCTTACTGGGATGATCTTTATCCAAATGTTTTACTGGGGTACTAACCAAGTTATTACTCAACGCGCAATGGCGGCACCTTCTTTGAAAGAAGCGCAAAAAGGCGTATTCGCTGCGGCCGGTATCCGCTTGCTGATTGTACCTGCCATTATTGTTATTCCAGGTATCGTCTCATACAAACTATTTGGTGATATTGGTGATAGTGCTTACGGAAAAATTGTTGCAACGGTATTGCCTGATTGGCTTTCTGGCGTATTCGCAGCGGCCATGGCAGCTGCGGTGTTAACCACGTTTAACAGTAACCTAAACTCTGCAACAGCCCTTTACGTGTGCGACATTCATGAAAGCTATATCAATAAAACGCCAAACGTACCTCAGTTAAGCGGCTACGTTACGGTTTTATTGTGTTTAGTATCGCTTGCGCTAATTCCTGTATACCAACAAGCTGATAGTATTATTAACCTAGTCCAGAAGCTTTACGGTTTATTAAGCATGCCGATTCTTTCGGTATTCATTGTTGGCTTACTGTTTAGAAACGTGCATGCATTCGCAGCCATTGGTGCAGTGTTGTTCGGCGTTTCAATTTACGCATTAATGAGCTTTGAAGCTTCACCTCTGTATGCACCATTTGGACTTCATTACATCCACCTAATGTTCGCAACGCTTATTGGCTGTGTCGCCTTTGCTCTTATTGTGAACCGCTTGGTGTTTAACCAAAAGTCAGAGTTTTCGTTAGAGCTTTATAAGAAAGAAGCCTAACAAATTAGTAACATGTCGAAAAAGGATGTCTTTTGACATCCTTTTTTGTTTTTAACAATTAATATCGTCTATATTTTACAACTATTGGTCAGACTTCATTTCCTTCGCGATGCAGACTACCATTGAAAGTAAAACGTTTACCCTAAAATTGTAGAATAGGTATAGTGAACGTGATTTAATATGCGAAATTATGCCGTAAGAAGTCACTACTTACGTTGTAAAAAAGTTGTATCACCACCTAATTTACGTTTTATTAACGCTGAGGTTTTTATGTCGTCACTTTCTCAATTCGTACGCCTGTCGAACGAAAAAGTCACCTTAATATTCGACTGTCAGGGTCGTATGCCAAAAGTCATTTACTATGGTGCCCCATTAAGTGACAGCACAACGCCTGAAATGCTTAGCGTTTTAAATACACGCCAAGAAGCTAAGTGTGCGCCAGTAATAGAGCCACCAATTACTTTAGTACCAACCCATGGTGAAGGTTGGACAGGACAGCCAGGCCTTGAAGTTTCCGGTGATGCGGACCAGTGGTCAGCAGGCTTTAATTTAGTAGAGATAAATCAAGATTCTCAATCGGTTGCCTTCATTGCTGAGGATGCGCATCGCGGTATGCGTCTTATTACAAGTGTAGAGCTTGATACCGCGACCAGCGTTGTAAAATATGTTTCTCGTGTAGAAAACACCGGCAGCAGTGCACTAAACCTCAATTACCTGAATGCTGCTAGCCTTCCACTTCCTACAACGGTTAGTAAAATTAAAACATTCGAAGGTCGTTGGTCTGCTGAATTCCAAACCAAAGATCACGACCTCTTCTTTGGCAGTTATGTACGTGAAAACCGTCGTGGCAAAACCTCTCACGATACTTTTCCCGGTTTAATTGCATTTCCAGATGGAACAGGCGAGCTTAACGGTGAGTGCTTTGGTTACCACCTTGGCGCTTCAGCAAACCATAAGCTTCGCGCCGAACTCATGGCTGATGGCAGAAGTTATGTTCAGTTCGGTGAATTACTGTTTCCTGGTGAAGTGGTACTTGATGCAGGGGACAGCTACACATCTCCGGTGCTTTATACCGGCTATGGCTGTGAAGGTTTCTCATCCCTATCGCAGCAGTTCCACAATTTTATACGTAGCAACGTGCTAAACCATAGCGCTGAGTCTAAGCCTCGCCCAGTTCACTACAACACGTGGGAAGGCATTTATTTCGATCATAACGAAGACGAACTTAAAGCCTTGGCTGACAAGGTAGCACCGCTAGGTATTGAGCGCTTCGTTTTAGACGATGGATGGTTCAAAGGCCGCAGAAACGACAAAGCTGGGCTTGGTGACTGGTTTGTAGATGAGGCCATATACCCTGAAGGGCTAGACGGGTTAATTGACCATGTTACTGGTCTTGGCATGGAATTCGGCATTTGGTTTGAG
>JAXHTT010000171.1:0-7396 GCA_034190055.1 Pseudomonadota bacterium
ACCGAGCAAGTCATCGACTGGATAATAAACATAGCCACCGTCTTTCGCGTGGTCGCCTTTTACTACCCACCACAGGCGAAGTAACGCCATAACGTGGTCGATACGCAGAGAACCAGAAGAGGCCATGTTCGAAGCAAACAAATCAATAATTGGCTGATAGGCCTGTTCGTAAAGCTTGCGAGGGTCCATAGGCGGTAGGCCCCAGTTTTGGCCAAGTGGGCCTAAAATATCTGGTGGAGCACCTACACTTGCGCCTGTGCAGTATAGATCTTTGTTACCCCAAATTTCCGCACTGCCTTCGCTCACGCCTACCGCCAAGTCGCGATAAAGACCAATGGTCATGCCTGCATCAGTAGCTTTGTTGCTTGCAAGCTCAAGCTGTTGGGCGGCAATCCACTGTAGGAACAAGTAAAATTTGACGTCTTGTTCGTTTGCACTCTTAAACTTGGCCACGGCTGGGTTATGATAATCTTTGTATTCTTGTGGGAATACCGGCCATCCCCAACTCTCTTTGCCTTCAGCTTTTAGGTGCGATTGCAAGGCGTCGTACACTGCTAGCATATCTAAGCTTTCACCGCCCGCTTCTACAAACGCTTTAAACGCTTTGTTTTGTTTGGTGTTTTTACGAAGGTATTGAGCATCATAAACATCAAATACCGCTTTAAGCGCGGCTAATTTCACATGGGCTACAGCTTCGTAGTCTACATGCTCAACGTTACGAGCATGTTCAAGCGTAGCTTTAAACTCATCACTGTTAACGACCGCTTGCACTGATGTATCGTCGTAGCCGTCAATAGCAGTTACATCGATATATAAATAGTTTAACCAGCGACGAGAGCTTGGCCCGTAAGGCGAGCACGCGTTAGGATTTGCAGGGTAAAGCGCATGAATAGGATTAAGTCCGATAAAGTCTGCACCAACGCCGGCGGCTTTTTCAATAAGCAGTGCTAAATCAGAAAAATCACCAATTCCCCAGTTCTTTTCACTGCGAACGCAGTAAAGTTGAACGCTTAAGCCCCATATTTTTTTGCCTTCTTTAATTTCGTTTGGCGTGTAGCACGCTTCTGGTGCCACAATTAAGCGAGAACGCGCAAACTCATCGTCATCAGCGCTTAAGGCTACATCGTGATAACCGAGTGGCAAATCCAAAGGCAGTGTTACTACGTACTCATGAAACTCCACATCATCGATATGCGCCATTGTCGTCATTTCTTGATCTACTGGCGTAAACTGATGGGTGAGTACGTCACCATTTTCACATGTTACGGTAAGCGTGTGGTCATCGTTAACCAACTCGATCGGTAAACGAACAGCTAGATTAATTTCTTGGGTGTTTCGTACAACCTGAACAGGATTTAAAGGCGACAACCATACCGATTTAATGTCTTGCGTTATTTGTGACTGAATTTTTTCATCACTGCTGGTGTCATAGCCAAGCGTGTTTAGCAGTTTCGCTTTGCTTGATTCTGCGATGGTTGCTGGTTTTCCCCATGCGTCGACGTATTGGGTTTCAATTCCCCGCATTTCAACCAGTTGTTGCAGAAGTTGTTGTGTCATGGTGTGTCATTCCTGTTATTCGGTGAAAGACGCATAGGTCAAAGGTGCAAAGTGCGTCTGCAAACAAATTTTTAACATTATTCTAGAAACAAGGGCTTCGCGATATGTGAATACGATTGCAATAGCACTTATTCGTAATTTTGCAACACTTTAGCTTTTTATTTTGCTAATTATGGCATTTTGATCCATACTTTACGTAATTTATTTTCATTTTATTTGAACAATCGGGGTACGTTATGACAATTCGCATCGGTATCAATGGTTTTGGCCGTATTGGTCGCCTAGTAATGCGTGCAGCTGCAGAACGCAACGACATTGAAGTTGTGGCTATTAACGACTTGCTAGACACAGACTACATTGCTTATCTCTTGAAATACGACTCTACACACGGTCTTTTCGACGGTGAAGTTACAGTAGATAACAATAGTCTAGTTGTAAACGGCAAAACTATCCGTATTACTTCAGAAAGAGATCCAGCTGCGCTTAAGTGGGATGAAGTAAATGTTGACGTTGTTGTTGAATCAACAGGTCTATTCCTAACTAAAGAAACTGCGGCGAAGCACATTGAAGCAGGTGCGAAGAAAGTCGTTATGTCTGCGCCTTCAAAAGACGACACGCCAATGTTCGTAATGGGCGTGAACCAAGAAAGCTACGCTGGTGAAACTATCGTTTCTAACGCGTCTTGTACTACTAACTGTCTTGCTCCACTTGCAAAAGTGTTAAACGATAAGTTTGGTATTGTAGACGGTCTAATGACAACAGTTCACGCTACTACAGCAACGCAAAAAACCGTAGACGGTCCTTCAATGAAAGACTGGCGTGGTGGCCGTGGCGCGGGCCAAAACATCATCCCATCGTCAACTGGTGCTGCTAAAGCAGTAGGTAAAGTAATTCCTGAACTTAACGGTAAACTAACAGGTATGGCTTTCCGTGTACCTACACCTAACGTTTCAGTTGTTGATCTTACGGTTAACCTAGCAAAGGCTGCTAGCTACGATGAAATCTGTTCTGCAATGAAAGAAGCTTCAGAAGGCGAACTGAAAGGTATCATGGGTTACACTGAAGATGCAGTTGTATCAAATGATTTCTTAGGCGACGCTCGCACTTCTGTATTCGACGCGACTGCAGGTATCGCGCTTACTGACACATTCGTTAAGCTTGTATCTTGGTACGACAACGAATGGGGTTACTCAAACAAGGTTCTGGACCTAGTTGCTCATATTTCTAAGTGATAAACAAAATTTAAAACAAATAGTTAAACTATTTGTTATAAAGTTGAGTTAATCTAAAGGTGCGAACACTATGTTTGCACCTTTTTTGTTTTTAGTCGTTTTATATCAAAGCGGTTTTCCAGCGATAAATGCTTTCACGTCGCTTTTCTTGCAATATTTGTATTCGGTCCAAGGAGGACTTATGCCACCTGTTAGCTCCGTTACCGTTAGCGAGTCTAATGGTCTTACCTTTTTAGACGTGGATAACGCTTTCGCCACTGCGCGTATAAGCTTATTTGGCGGCCATATTTTATCTTTTGTTCCAAAGGGCGATAACAAAGAACGCCTTTGGGTAAGCCCACATGCTTATTTAAACGGCGAGCGTCCAATTCGTGGGGGGATTCCAGTGTGTTGGCCTTGGTTTAGCGATGACCACGGTCGCGAGAAAGGCGCCCTGCCCTCTCATGGCTTTTTAAGAAACCAAGTATGGAAGCTGATAGGGTCAGAAGAAACGGAAAACGGAACAACTGTAACTCTTTCACCAAGCTTTACTCGTGCTGAAGGTTTTGAGAACGACTGCTCTGTAACTATGGTTATTGCTATAGGCGAAACTATGGACGTATCTCTAATTACTGAAAATACAGGAGTTGCGGCATTTGACTTTAACTGTGCTTTGCACACTTATTTTCATGTCGATAATATCCAGCAGACACTGATAAAGGGAATTGAGGGCGAATACAAAGACAAGCTTGACGATTGGGCGGTAAAGCCTACGCCATCTCCCTATACCATTACCGGTGAAACAGACCGCATTCATCTATCGCCAATTAAAACAGCTGTAGTTGAGGTAAACGGTAGCGGATATACTGAGGTTATTTCACAGGGCAACGACTCACTTGTAGTGTGGAACCCATGGCAAGGTGCAGCGTCAATTTCAGACATGGATCCATTTGGTTACAAACACATGCTGTGTGTAGAGACGTCGTTAACACAGGGCAAAACTTTAACGCCTGGCGAAAGTCACATCCTTAGACAAACTATCGTACCTATATAAACTATAAACGCACACCTAAGTGAACCCGCATCCATATCAGCGGGTTTTCGAAAGCGTGAAACATGCTAGCAATATCAAATAGTAACAGCGTGTTATAAAAAAACCTGCCAATTGGCAGGTTTTTTACTATGGCGTTAAACAATTATTACTGCTTAGCACCTGCAACGGCTTCTTTAGCCAATTGTGTAATGCGCGCCCAGTCGCCAGATTCAATAGCGTCATCCGGTGCTAACCAAGAACCACCTACGCACTTAACGTTCTTGAGTGCTAAATAGTCATTGTAGTTATTTGGGCCAATACCGCCTGTTGGGCAGAAAGTTACATCAGGGAAAGGACCGCTGATAGATTTAATAGCCTTTACGCCGCCTGACGCTTCTGCAGGGAAGAATTTCATGTGGGTGTAACCCGCATCTTTACCCTTCATTAGGTCAGACGTTGACGAAATACCTGGAATAAGTGGAATATCGGAATCCATACCCGCTTTTAGTAGGTCTGCCGTCATGCCTGGGCTGATAGCAAACTTAGCGCCCGCTTCTACAACTGCTTTTAGTTGTTGTGCGTTGGTTACTGTTCCCGCACCAATTAACGAGTCTGGTACTTCGTCAGCAATTCGCTTGATTACGTCAATTGCTGCAGGTGTACGTAAAGTTACTTCTAAAACTTTAATTCCACCTTCCATTAGCGCTTTTGCCAGAGGTACCGCTTTTTCTACGTCGTTGATAACCAATACAGGTACCACTGGGCCGGCCGCAAAAATTTCCTCTGGTGAGGTTTTCCATTTCGATGTCATAATTTAGCTCGCTGTATTTTGATTCAGATATGCAGCCGCACCTAATAAACCGTGATCAGGCTCTGCAATGAGATAGGTGGGAATGTCTTTTACGTAATGCTTCATTTGCCCTTTCGCTTCAAAACGGGCTCTGAAATCGCTGTTTTGAATAAACTCAGGGAAACGGTTTGCAATACCGCCACCAATAAAGATACCGCCAGTAGTGGCCATGTTCAGCGCAAGATTACCTGCAAAGCTACCCATAATTCGACAGAACTGAGTCAATGTTGCTTCAGCCAGCTCACACGTTCTGTTTAACGCCGCTTCAGTAATTTGTGCAGGCTCAGTAAAGGCAACAGGGGCAGATGCTTCATTCGCTAGCGCGGTGTAGATATTGTGCAAACCACGCCCAGACATGACTTCTTCAGCAGAAGCACGCCCTAATGTCGTTTGCAAATGACGCCAAACCACGACATCTGTTTCATCAACGGGAGCGAAGTCTACATGACCACCCTCACCGTCTAATGTTTGCCAACCTGTTGAGGTCATAGTGATGTGTTCAACACCAAGGCCTGTGCCTGGGCCAAACACCGCAATATTACCATTTTCTTTGGCCGTACCTTCACCAATTTGGACTACTTGGTCTTTACCTAACACAGGCAATGAATGTGCTACAGCAGTAAAGTCGTTGATAACGAACAAGGCGTCTAGTTTAAGCTGAGCCTGCAAAGCGTTTTGAGAGAACGCCCAGCTGTGATTGGTCATTACAACTTGGTCACCTAGAACTGGGCAAGCAATTGCAATACAACCTTGGGTAAAGTTGTGCTCTGGCATATCCGCAAAATACTGAGTAATCGCTAGATCGATGCTAGCAAAGTCATTACAAATGTATTTTTTGATGTCAGTGACGCCTGACTCGGTTACTCTCGCAACACGAATATTGGTACCACCGACATCAGCCACAAACTTCTGGCTCATTATGCTTGCTCCTGCGTGTAAAACAGCGAACACGCCCCTTCTTCTGCACCAGTAAGTATGGCACGCATACCCGCGAACATTTCACGCCCCATACCAACATGATGCTTTGCCAAGTTTGCTGGCGCAGGTTCACGAGCGGCAAGTGTTGCTTCATCAACATGCAAGGTAAGCGCACCAGTTTCGGTATTAAGTTCAACAATGTCGCCTTCTTGCACTTTAGCAAGTAGACCGCCCTTATAGGCTTCTGGTGTCACGTGGATAGCAGCAGGAACTTTACCCGATGCACCCGACATACGACCGTCAGTGACAAGCGCTACTTTAAAACCACGGTCTTGGAGCACCCCTAGTGGCGGCGTTAAGCGGTGAAGCTCTGGCATACCAATGGCCGATGGACCTTGGAAGCGAACAACAACAATACAGTCTTTATCTAGCTTGCCAGATTTGAACGCGTCATCCAGTTCAAACTGATCTTCAAACACCACCGCTGGCGCTTTGATTGTGCAGTGCGGCGTACGAAGGGCAGACGTTTTGATTACGCCGCGGCCTAAGTTACCGTCAAGCACGCTCAAACCACCGTCAGGTTTAAATGGCGCTTCAACGGTTGCCAGTACCTCTTTATCCAGAGATTCAGTTGGACCATCGCGCCACTCTAGCTGACCGTCTTTTAACACTGGCTCTTTGGTATATAGTTCTAGACCGTCACCAACGATTGTTTTCACATCGTTATGAAGCAGACCCGCGTCAAGCAGCTGCTTGATAAGCAGAGACATACCGCCTGCGGCAACAAAGTGGTTAATGTCGGCTGAGCCATTAGGATAAATGCGAGTAAGTAGAGGTACAGCATTAGAAATGTCTGAAAAGTCATCCCAATTTACGATGTAACCGGCAGCGCGCGCAACGGCGATAAGGTGCATCGTATGGTTGGTCGAACCACCCGTTGCAAGCAGACCTACAAGACCGTTCACTATGGCTTTAGCATCTACAATGTGAGCAATTGGCGTGTAGTTGTCGCCAAGGTCAGTGAGGCGAGTTGCTTGAACCGCAGCTGCTTTTGTGAGCGCATCACGCAGCGGCGTACCAGGGTTAACAAACGAAGAGCCCGGCAAGTGTAAGCCCATCATTTCTACCACAAGCTGATTTGAATTAGCTGTACCGTAGAAAGTACAAGTACCAGCAGAGTGATAAGACTGAGATTCGGCTTCAAGCAATGCGTCGCGACCAACTTTGCCTTCAGCAAATTCTTGACGTACGCGGGCTTTTTCTTTGTTTGGTAAGCCTGATGGCATCGGACCGGCTGGAACAAATACCGTTGGCAAGTGACCAAAAGTAAGGGCGCCCATCAGAAGTCCAGGTACGATTTTATCGCAAATACCCAGCATCAGGGTGCTATCAAACATGTTATGTGACAGAGCAATAGCTGCGCCCTGAGCGATGTTGTCACGGCTCATAAGGCTTAAGTCCATACCAGACTGCCCTTGCGTCACACCATCACACATTGCAGGTACACCACCAGCGAACTGCGCTACACTTCCCACTTCTTTTACCGCTTCGCGGATTAGCGCTGGGTAAGTTTCATAAGGCTGGTGAGCAGAAAGCATATCGTTGTATGCTGACACGATAGCAACGTTGGCTTTCGTCATGGAACGAAGGTCAGCCTTTTCACTTGTACCACATGCGGCAAAGCCGTGAGCCAAGTTACCGCACGACAAAACACCACGGTGTGGCCCTTGACGACGTGCAGCTTCAACCTTCTCTAAATACGCTTTACGCGTTTCTTTACTACGCTCGATAATTCTTTGCGTAACTTCAGCAATTTTTGGATTCATT
>JAXHTT010000172.1:0-7293 GCA_034190055.1 Pseudomonadota bacterium
CGCTGGTTCAAATGGAAAAAATACAGCTGGGGTACGATGATTATATCGTTCTCCAACAGGTAAAACTGAATTTAGTGCCCGGTAGTCGAATAGGCCTTTTAGGCAGAAATGGCCAAGGTAAGTCAACGTTAATTAAGCTGTTAGCGGGCGTTCATGCGCCCAAGCAAGGTATTTTTAATACCGCTAAAGGTCTTAAAATTGGCTATTTTGCGCAGCACCAGTTAGAAACACTAGACGCTAACGCCACTCCCCTTTTACATTTGCAACGCATTGATGAAAAAGCTACTGAACAGCAGCTTCGCGACTATCTGGGCGGTTTTGGTTTTAACGGCGATGAAGCATTGGCACCCGTGGCACCTATGTCAGGTGGTGAAAAGGCGCGTTTGGTGTTGGCGTTAATTGTTTACCAAAAACCTAATTTATTGCTGCTCGATGAGCCTACCAACCATCTAGATTTAGAAATGCGCCATGCGCTTAATATTGCTCTTCAAGGTTTTGAAGGCGCTATGGTGCTGGTATCGCACGACCGCTTCTTACTTTCCTCGGTTTGTGAAGATTTCTATTTGGTAGACAGCGGTGAAGTTGAGCCATTTAAAGGCGATTTGGATGACTATCGTGACTGGATTTTAAAACAGCAAGCTACAGAAAAAGCCAAGGCCAACAGCGAGGCTAAAAGTGCCAGCAGTGACGCTAAAAACAGCGCGCAGCAAGAGGCAGGAGCGCACAGTAAGCCAGAACGCAAGTTAGATCGTAAAGAAGAAAGGCGCCGCGAAGCCGAGTTCAGGCAAAGCGTAGCGCCACTTAAAAAAGCCATCGAAAAACACGAAAAAGCCATGGAGAAATGCAGTACCGCCTTGGCAGAGGTAGAAGCATCACTCGCCGATACCTCGCTTTACAGCGACGACAAAAAAGCAGAGCTCATGGGCTTGCTCGACAAGCAAACTCAGCTTAAGCAACAGCTTGAAGAGGAAGAGATGGCATGGCTAGATGCTCAAGAACAGATAGAGCAAAAACGAGAAGAGTATGACAATGTCAGCGCCTAATATAAAAAGTAGTGTGTTTTGGGAGTACAGCGTATCTCGCTACACGAAAGGCGATATGGCACCGCTCGCGCTTTTACTTCAGGACAACCACAAGGTGAATGTAAACGTTCTCTTGCTGATTTGCTGGTGTTTAGAGAATAATGTCATTATAAATTTGCCTCAGCTTAAGTCGGTTATAGCGGCATCAGCGAGCACTGACGAAAAGCTAAAGCAGCATCGCGAGAAGCGCAAAGCAGCAAGCCCAGAGAAAGGTGGTGAGCAAACAACTTACGATGCACTTAAAGCGCAAGAATTAGAGCTTGAAAGGCAACAGCAGCAAGACATCGTTACGTCTTTTAATGAGCAGGCGGTTACGCACTTGGGTCAGCAGGCCGCGCCAGCGAATATATTTAACGCGTCTATCGCTGCGTTCATTAATGCATACGAGTTACGCGACAACAACGAGGCGCGCCAGTTAGTGAGCCTTGTAGTTAATCAATTATCGTAAAAACACAATAAGAAAATACAATGAGCAAATCAGCGCTATCGCATGGAAAGATAATAAAAAGTAGCTTTAAAGTGCCAGGATGGGCAAAGAACCGACATGTGCAAACCATATGGCCGCGTTTTATTCAAAAGCGCTTGCCCCTCTCTTATAACATGGAGCGTTTAACCTTACCGGATGACGACTTTGTTGACGTAGCATGGGGCCCCAAACCACAAGAAACATCAGGGATAGTGGTGATATTTCACGGGTTGGAAGGCAGCATCAAGTCGCATTATGCGAACGACATGATGGCCCAACTGTCTGTGAATGGTTGGCAGGTGGTAATGATGCACTATCGCGGCTGTAGCGGTGTGCCAAATCTAAAAGCGCGCGCTTATCACAGTGGCGAAACAGGAGACCCTAGTTTTTTCTTAGAGTGGCTGCACGATAAATTTCCTCGTATTCCCAAAGTCGCTATTGGCTTTTCGCTTGGCGGTAATATGCTGCTGAAACTGTTGGGTGAAAACCCGGCACAAAAGTGGCTGAAGGCGGCAGTTGCCATCTCTTCTCCACTTAAACTATCTGAGTGCGCAAAGTCAATTAATCAGGGTTTTTCGCGGGTATACCAAAAGTATTTACTTACTAGCATGAAAGATACTTTGCGTAAGAAGATGGAATACATTGATTATCGTAAGCTTATTCAGCTTACAAAAAGTGATGTAGAAGGCATTACTAGCTTTACTCAATTTGACGAAAAGATCACGGCTCCCCTGCACGGTTTTGCAGATGCGCAAGACTATTATGAAAAGTGTAGTGCGTATCACTTTTTAAGCGCTATCCACTGCCCAACGTTAGTATTGCATAGCATCGATGACCCCTTCATGAACCACTTAATTGTGCCGAAAGAAGAAGAGCTTGCGCGTAATGTCACCGTAGAGTTGAGCGAACGCGGCGGTCATGTTGGCTTCATGCAAGGCTCTGTATTAAACCCGAAGGTTTGGCTGCACGAGCGCGTCAAACGCTTTGTTAGCGAAGCCTTACCGGTAAACTCAACTTGTGGTTATGTTAGCCGCTAATACCGCAGTGATATTGGTGTGGTTTAAGTTTTATAAAACGTTTTTCCCAGGAGAGTGAATGATAATTCCCATCGACGCGTTAGAAGGCGATACGCTTTATAGCTTGGCTGAATCTTTTGTATTGCGCGAAGGCACCGACTATGGCGCTGAGGAAGTTGAGCTAGAAGTAAAAGTTCAGCAGGTGTTAGACAGGCTAAAGTCGGGCGAGGCAGTACTTGTATACTCAGAGCTTCACGAAAGTGTGGATATAAAAAGAAAAGAAGATATTGAGCCCAGCGACACAGCTGAATAGAAAACGAAGCGAAAAAATAGACGTCTTCTTGAAATGCAGACACAAAAAAGCCAGGTCGAGCAACCCGGCTACCTACCTGAGGAGAGGAAGGCTTAAAAAGCGTAGCGTGCAGTTACCTGCATAATGTCTAAATCATCAATGATTTTGTAGTTTGCACCAACTGCCCACTGTGGCGTGATGTAGTAGTTAGCGCCTACTTTGAATGTCGCTTCACCATCGTCTACATCGTAATAGCCCACTTCACCAGCAAGCTCTACCTGCTCTGTAATCATTGAGCGAAGACCTGCATTAATGCTGTAACCAGTCTCGTCGTCTACGTCGCCGTCAATACGCTCTAGATTTGCACCGAAGTAGGCATCTGTGGTGGCGTTTACAGGTAAGCGGTAACCTGCACCCAGTGTAAGCATATCAAAATCGAAGTTACCTTCTTCAAAGAAGCTGTACTCGCCGTTTAAGTACCAGTTGCTGTTTAAAAGGTATTTACCATTAACGGTCAGGCCGTCTGGCTCGAAAGACTCGTTGTCGTCAAAGTCCATTTTGGTGTAACCACCTTCTACGTAACGCCAGTCTGGCTTGTCGGCCATTGCAGTAAGAGGGATTGTTGCCGCAGTAAGTGCCGCCGCAATAAGTGTGATTGATTTACGCATGTGATAACTCCTTAGTATTTTCAGTAGCCCACCGTCTGCAGCGCAAACGTTCAATGAGTTTGCAAGGCGTGTCGGGAGTCAGCGCTTTTGCGATGCGCCGCTCTTCTACATCGCGCTGCCCTTATACGTCGCTCTGCAGTGGGTTACTTTGTTGATGAACACAAAGCTAAAAACGTCTTTATGTCATCTCAATTATTTCTTCTCAGAAATCGTGTCCGATGTATTTATCAAAATCATGAAGTGCAAAGCGTCTGCCAACTTCGAAAAAATCTCAGCTGAAATTCAAATAAAAAGTCGCTATCTATCTAATAAGTATGGAGAAATTAAAAATAAGAAGAGGCGCTATGCAAATGTTGAAGCAGCTAGAGGACGTGTGGAGTTTAAAAAGTGAACACATTGGCATGGGAAACTGTCTCTAAAAAACAACAGTTAACCTTTTGGCTAACTCATCGGACAAATTTACAACAACGAAATTGCCCACTACCTTCAAGGTGAGTGTTTTTAAGTTGTTGTAAATTAATGTAAATATAATAAATAAACCCGCTTTTTTAGTGTTGGAACAGCTTTTGCTGAAGTACTTGTGTGTTATCCAGCATTCACTTTTGCCAATGGGCACGGATTTCGGTTTTTTTGCGATACTAGTGAATAAGGAAAGGAATAGAGCGCCTTTCTTGAATGGTTTCAATGAATACTTTTTCTCATCATCGTTTTAAAGCAGCAGATAATCTGTTGCTCGCTATGTATAGCTAAGCGATAAAGCTAAGAGATTGACGACCATCTGGATAACCATTGTTTTCATAAGGAGAGGACAAATGGCTAGGCCAGTTTCAATTTTCGGAAAAGATTTACAAACTAATGCGATTCAGCACCGAAAGCTGTCGCGCATTCTTTTAGCGATGACCAGCGTTATTGCACTATTTGCATTCACTAAAGCTGGCGCTGTCGAGGTTAATGACAACAATCAGCCTCAAAAAGCATCACCCGTTCTTCAATCTATTATTGATGCTGCTCGCAAATCAGCAACAGAAAGCTATGAACAAGACGACCACGGATTAAACAGCAAGTTAAAAGAAATTGATTACACCACTTATCGTTCTATTCGTTTTAAGCCTGAGCAAAGTCTTTGGCACGGTGAGAATGACTACGAACTTCAGTTTTTTCATCCGGGTTTTCTATACGAATACCCTGTCACTATTCACACCATTGGTGAAAACAATAAACCTAAGCGCCTAGCATTTAATAGTGACATGTTTAACTACGATGGTTCTGCTGCGGGTTTGGCAGGCATGACAGATGAAAAGTCGGGATTTGCAGGCTTTCGTGTTCACTACCCTATAAAAAACGACGAGTACAAAGATGAATTTGCCGTTTTCCTTGGCGCTTCATATTTTCGTTTGGTAGGTAAAAATCAAGTTTATGGTATTTCAGCGCGCGGCCTCGCAATTGATACTGCTTTGGCGAAAGGCGAGGAGTTCCCTCACTTTACAGAGTTCTGGGTTATCGAGCCGGGTGAAGGCAAACCAATTACTATTTATGCCCGTCTTGAAAGTCCTTCGGTAGCTGGCGCTTATAAGTTTGTTATCCAGCCTGATGTTGATACCAGCGTAAAAGTGGAAAGCTGGTTATTTGCGCGAGACGACGTAAGTAAACTAGGCATTGCGCCATTTACCAGCATGTTTTTGTATGGCGAGAATACAGAAAAGCGTCATGACGACTATCGCCCAGAAGTGCACGACAGTGACGGTGTGTTAATGGTGACTCATGCAGGTGAAGAGATTTGGCGTCCACTGACTAACCCAGCACGCCTTCAGGTAACGTCACTAAGCGATACCAACCCTAAAGGGTTTGGCATGCTTCAGCGCGACGGTGAATGGGATAATTACCTTGATGCAGAGGCCAACTATCATATACGCCCAGGTCTATGGGTTACCCCGGAAGCAGGCTTTGAGAAAGGCCGTTTAGAAGTAGTAGAAATTCCAACAAAGTCTGAGATTCATGACAACATCGTGGCTTTTTGGACACCTGCAAAGCCATTCAAATCGGGTGAGTCCCTATATTTCTCTTACGACCTTAAAACGGTAGAGCAAAACCCCTTTGTTAGCGAGTTTGCTTCTGTAGTGCGTACTCGTCAGGGAAAGGCTGTATTACCCGGCGATGAATTTAAAGATGATAGCTTGAACACTACCCGCCAGTTTAATGTGGACTTCAGTGCTCCTTCTGACATTTCTTTTGATAACGAGACTATGAAGCTGGTGGTACAGGGTACTAACGGCACGATTTCGCAACAGCGCCTTTATCCGGTAGCCGACGGCCAAGAGTGGCGTGCCTCTTTCTTTGTGAAACCGAATGAAAGTCAAACGGTAGATATGCGCGCTTACATTGAAAAAGACGGCGAGCGCGTTAGCGAGGTTTGGAATTATGTCTACCAGCCAAAATAGTCGCACTCATACATCAGTATCAAACGAGGCTAAAGCCGTGCCTCAGGTTAAACGTGACAGCACTGTGCGTGCTTCACACTTCATCTTAAAAGGAGAGCATATGCGTTTGTTTATCATGGCAATGCTAGTAATTCCAAGCACGGCATTGGCCGGTTGGAGCTTATACGAGATATTTTTACCGAACGGCCTTACGAACTTAGAAATTACACAGTTAGGTTTAGGATTAACCCTATTCGCTTGGCTGTGCATGGCGTTTTGGACAGTTATCATTGGTTTCTTTTTACAGCTTTTCAATATAGATCCACTGAGTTTAAGAAAAAACCAAGTTAAGCCTGATGCTGCGTCGCCGTTGAAGCAAAAACACGCGGTAGTAATGCCCGTTTATAACGAAGATACCCGCCGCATTATGGTGGGCTTCGAAGCCTGTGTTCGCGAGTTGATGGAAAGCGAGAACAGCTCGAATTTCGATTTTTTCATGCTCAGCGATACCAGAGATATGGAAAAAGCAGATGCAGAGCTGCGTGCTTTTACGCGGTTAAAGAAGCGTTTAGGCGCTTTTTCAAACCAAGTGTTTTATCGCCGTCGCGAGAAAAATCTGCATAGAAAAGTGGGTAACCTTAAAGAGTTTTGCGAGCGTTGGGGCGCAAATTACGAGTCGATGATTGTGTTAGATGCCGATAGCGTCATGACCGGAGAGCGTATGCAGGACCTGGCTCGTCGTATAGAGCAAAACCCTGATACGGCCTTAGTACAGACTATTCCTATGCCAGTACGTCAAAACACCTTCTTTGGTCGTTTTGTGCAGTTTGCTGCTCATCTGTATAGCCCAATGTTGGCAACAGGCTTATCGTTTTGGCAAACGGACAGTGCAAACTACTGGGGGCATAACGCTATTATTCGTATAGCGCCTTTCATGCAGCATTGCGGTCTACCTACCCTTGAAGGTCGTGCGCCTTTTGGTGGCGAAATACTAAGTCACGACTTCGTTGAAGCTGCGCTGCTGCGCCGTGCAGGTTGGCAGGCTTACCTACTTACCGACACAACAGGCAGTTATGAAGAAGTGCCTAGCAACATTGTTGACTACGCCATTCGCGACCGCCGCTGGGTACAGGGCAACATACAGCATTTAGGGCTTTTAAAGGTGAAAGGTCTTAAAATGGCGAACCGCCTGCACTTTTTATTTGGTGCTTTTGCGTACATTTCTTCATTAATACTATTTTGTATGTTGGCGCTAGGGACTGCAGATGCATTAATTCGCGCTACGTCAGTGCCAGAGTTCTTCGTATCTGAATATCAGCTTTTCCCGAGCTGGCAGGTAGCTCGCCAAGACA
>JAXHTT010000173.1:0-7156 GCA_034190055.1 Pseudomonadota bacterium
GTCCGCTTAACATACACACCCCCGAACCCGGGCTATAAGCGTTGTCCAATCTCATCACTAAAAGCCAAGCTCGATCTTTTAATTTAGTTTGTTAACACTTTGTTGACATCGAGATATCTGTGTAATAACTTATGTCTTATACAAGACTAAAGTTTGAAGCTGAAGTTATACAAGAGCATACTGTTAAAGTAAAACTAATTAGCTTAATGCAACAAATTCTAAGGTGAGTGAAACGATGAATAAGATACCTGAGGTAGGTTTTGGCTTTTGGAAAGTAGATACTGCCATTTGCGCTGAAACAACATACCAAGCAATCAAAGCTGGCTATCGCCATTTAGATTGCGCAGCAGATTACGGTAACGAAAAAGAAGTGGGCGAAGGCATAAAGCGCGCTATTGATGAAGGTCTGTGTACCAGAGAGGAGTTGTGGGTAACATCGAAACTTTGGAACACCTTCCACGCCCCTGAGCATGTAGAGCTAGCGCTAGAAAAAACACTTTCTGATTTACAGCTAGACTACCTAGATTTATACCTTATTCACTTCCCTATCGCGCAAAAGTTCGTGCCAATCGAAACGCGATATCCGCCTGAATGGTTTTATGAACCCGATGCAGCCGAGCCTAAAATGGAGCTTGCTCCTGTACCGCTTCATAAAACATGGGAAGCCATGGAAGCGATAGCAGATAGCGGTAAAGCAAAACAAATTGGTGTGTGTAATTACAACACAGGGTTGCTTAACGACCTAATGAGCTACGCCCGCATTAAGCCAGCAATGCTGCAAATTGAATCTCATCCTTACCTTACCCAAGAGCGTTTAATTCGTTTAGCAAAAGACTATGGCTTAAATGTTACCGCGTTCTCACCTTTAGGGGCGCTTTCTTACCTAGAACTTGAAATGGCTGACCAGACTGAATCAGTACTTCAGCAGGACGTAGTGAAAGCTGCTGCAAAAGCTCACGGTAAAACGCCAGCGCAAATTGTATTGCGTTGGGGCATTCAGCGCGGCAACGCGATTATTCCAAAAACGTCGAAAGTAGAACGTATGAAAGAGAACCTGGCGCTTTTCGATTTCGCGCTAAGCGACAGCGAAATGCAGGCTATTTCAGCATTAAACATGAATCGTCGATTTAACGATCCGGGTCACTTCTGCGAAGCAGCCTTTAATCGTTTCCATCCCATTTACGACTAGGAGTTTACTATGAAAAACGTCAATGACAGCTCTGCGGTAGCGTATGCAAGCGTACCTACTCAGCACAACTACAACGGCGGCGTGTTCCCTGAAATAGTCGTGAACAATGAAAGCTGTTCCACTGTAGAAGAAACGGTTGCCTTTGTTAAAGCGAACCAGGCAGAACTTGAGGCAAAACTTGCTAAATCAGGTGCGCTGCTGTTTAGAGGGTTCCCTCTTGATTCAGCAGAGACCTTTGACGTTTTTTCAGCTGGCTTCGGCTATCCTAACTTTACTTATCAAGAGTCTCTGTCTAACGCGGTGCGTATTAACTTTACCGAGCGCGTATTTACCGCTAACGAAGCCCCCAAAGATGTGGAAATTTTCCTCCATCACGAAATGGCTCAAACACCTATTTCTCCAAGTAAGCTTTTCTTCTTTTGCAAAACCGCAGCAGATGAGGGCGGTGCTACGCCGCTGTGTCGTTCAGACAAATTGTTTGAAGCATTGAAGGCAGAGAACCCTGAATTGGCAAGTGATTTCAAAGAGAAAGGTCTGAAGTACACCACCACCATGCCAGCGGCTGATGACGCTAACTCTGGTCAGGGCCGTAGCTGGAAAAGCACGTTAAGTGTTGAAACAGTAGAAGAAGGTGAAGCTAAACTTAAAGAACTAGGTTACAGCTGGGAATGGTTGGAAGATGGTAGCTTAAAAGCGATTACACCTGTACTTCCTGCGGTAATCGAATTGGATGACGGTTCTGAAGTGTTCTACAACCAGCTTATTGCAGCCTACATGGGCTGGAAAGGCGTTCGTGAGAACCCATCTTCAGCCATTACGTTTGGTGACGGCAGCATTATACCGAAAGAAGGGCTAGAGCGTATTGCTGAGCTTTCTGAAGACTTCACGTTCGATTTAGAATGGCAAGACGGTGATGTGGCTATTGTCGATAACTATCGTGCGATGCATGGTCGTCGCCCTTACTCTGGCGATCGCAAGCGTGTAGTGCTTGTGGCATTGGTTGCTTCAGAGCGTTAATGCAATGAATGACATAGCAGTAAAATGTAAAAACATTTGGCCGGGACTGGGTATTGCTACCATCACGGGCATGGCGGCCTTGTTTTTAAGTGAGCACTACAATGCCCCTGCTATGTTGTTTGCTTTACTGTTAGGCATGGCGGTTTCGTTTTTATACCAAAACGATACGCCATGCGCTTGCGGAATCGATTTTACCGCAAGTACCTTGCTTCGCGCGGGTGTGGTTTTACTGGGCTTAAGAATAGCGCTCGGTGACTTGGCAGTGCTAGGTTGGCAAACAGCGCTTATGCTTGCTGGCGCCATTTTTACGACCATTGTTTTGGGCGTAGGCTTGGCAAAAGCGCTGGGGCTTCAAAAGCGCTTTGGTGCACTTACCGGCGGCTCGGTTGCTATTTGCGGCGCCTCTGCTGCGCTAGCCATCTCTACCATACTGCCAAAAGGTGAAAACCATGAGCGAGATACCCTGCTTACCGTTATAGGCGTAACAGCCATGTCTACTATCGCTATGGTGCTTTATCCCATAATAGCGGGGCAGCTAGAAATGACAGATACCGAAGCTGGTATTTTTCTTGGCGGCACAATTCACGACGTGGCACAGGTAGTAGGGGCAGGTTACTCGGTGTCAGAAAGTGCGGGAGATATGGCGACCCTTACCAAGTTGGTGCGCGTAGCCATGCTCATGCCGGTGGTACTGATTATGATGCTTGTCATCAAAAGGTTCTATAAAGCCAGTACTCAAGAAGAAGGCGGTGAAGTACCTAAAATGCCTCTGTTTCTCATCGGCTTTATTGCATTGATGCTGCTCAATAGCTTTGTAGCGTTACCTGAATTTGTGGTTGAAGCAGGCACGCAAGTTTCTCGTTTCTTTCTAGTTGTTTCCATTACTGCAATCGGCATGAAATCAAACTTAGGAAAGCTTGCCGAAGTCGGTATGCTCCCCATAGTCATGATAGTGGTTGAAACCCTGTGGATTGCACTGCTTATACTCGGTTTTCTTTACACCATGTAAAGGCTGTTCATCATTTGGCAGTAGCATGTTTTAGATATAAATCGTTTGTACTGATGAGGTAGTCAAAGTGAAAAAACACGGTCTTCACGAACTTTATGCCAAAGACCCTGTACAAGCCGACGAGCAGGTTTTTCAAAGAACCAGCAATACACTGACTCGCCGTGGCTTTATAAAAGGTTTGAAGTCACTGTCTTTGCTACTCGGTGCCGAAGTGGTCTACGGACAATTTATGCCAGCGGGGCTTATTCCAGCAGCATTTGCTCAGGCCGACACGCCTTTTTCTATTAAAGGTAAAGACGGCTTAACCATACTCAATGACAGACCATTAAACGCAGAAACACCAGCACACCTATTAGATGACGCAGTCACACCCGCATCGCGCTTTTTCGTGAGAAATAACGGTATTCCCCCGCAATCACCAGATGCAAATAGCTGGACACTTACTGTTGAAGGGGAGTCTGCAGCACAGTCAAAAACCTTTACTCTTGCAGAGCTAAAAGCTCAATTTAAGCATTACACCTATCAGCTCACACTAGAGTGTGGTGGAAATGGGCGTGCTGAGTTCTCACCGGCCGCTACAGGTAACCAGTGGACAACAGGAGCGGTAGGCTGCCCTCGCTGGACGGGAGTGAGGCTAAAAGACGTGCTTAAAGCGGTGGGCGTCAAGAAAGACGCGGTTTATATTGGTTATTACGGTGACGATCAGCACTTAAGCCGAACGCCGGGCAAAGCGGCTATTTCGCGAGGCGTGCCCATCGAAAAAGCGATGGAAGATGAATCCTTAATCGCGTGGGCAATGAATGATGAACCCCTTCCCTTAATGAATGGCTATCCGCTGCGACTGGTATTTGGTGGCTGGCCTGCTTCAACGTCAGGTAAATGGCTTAAAAAAATAGTCATTCGAGACCGCGTGCACGACGGTGCGAAAATGCTAGGAAAAGCCTATCGGGTCCCATGCAAACCTGTTGCCCCTGGCGCGAAAGTTGCCGACGAGGACATGTGTATTATAGAAGCTATGCCAGTTAAGTCGCTTATTACCTTTCCAAAGTCTGGCAGCGATCACTCTCTCAAAGAAAAGCTAACCGTTCGGGGACATGCATGGAGTGGAGAGGGCAAAATTGCCAAGGTGTTTACCTCTATTGATTTTGGCCAAACCTGGCAAATCGCTCAGTTGAACGCACCGGCAAACAGGCATGCATGGCAGCAGTTCAGCACGCAGATAGACTTCCCTCAGCAGGGCTATTACGAAGTATGGGCTAAAGCACAAGATGAGCATGGAAAGTCACAGCCCATGGTGTTACCTGGATGGAATCCAAAAGGGTATTTAAACAATGCCTGTCACCGTATCGCTGTGCGTGTGGTGTGAGCTAAATGACGCCATATTTGATTTACTTCTTAGGAAAAAGGGGCCGTTAAGATGGATGGCTTAACAGTTCGTCTTATATTACTAATAGTGTTCCTTTATTTGCCACATTTAGCTATTGGGAGTGGTAATAAAGTCGTAGAGAAAAATGGAAGCGAATCAACAATACATGAGCAACCCGCTCTCGACGATCAATCTGGCCTTGTTAAAGCAGATGGTTTTAATTTAGTGCTAGCCCATTGCAGTGCCTGTCACTCACCCTCCCTTATTACTCAAAATGCCATGAACCGTGAACGGTG
Source organism: Pseudomonadota bacterium (assembly GCA_034190055.1). Classification (GTDB taxonomy): domain Bacteria; phylum Pseudomonadota; class Gammaproteobacteria; order Enterobacterales; family Alteromonadaceae; genus Alteromonas. Next base: position 4,878 of record JAXHTT010000173.1, read on the forward strand.
GCTTGAGACTATTCGATGGATGCAAGATACGCAGAAGCTGTGGCCATTGGGTGAAGCTGAGCCTTTAATTTTAGATTATCTATCCATCTGGTATGGCCCTAAGAAAAGCGCCCGTCGCGCGCCGTTACCACCTCATTTGCTGCCAGCTAACTAAAAACAGAGATAATAGTTTAATTAATATCCACAGTTTTATAAATTCCTGCCGATAATCAAACAATAACGCTACTTCAGACTAATGGCTAAAATGATTAAAATTCTGTTAGTCTGAACAAAGCAAATCTATAAAAACCGTTGGTAATTAAACATGTTTGTATCACGCAGCAAATTCGAAGAAAAAGAAGCGCAAGTTCAGCTATTAGAAAAGCGACTTCAAGAGACGTTAGACAAGATTTCATTACTTGAAGCTGAAAATGCAGAGTTAACTGCGGCTTTAGAGACTGCCAATCATGAAGATGTTTCAACTGCCAATGCCACTGTGGTCAAATGTTTAGTTGATTCACTGTCCCAGGTTGAGGGCGTTCGCGAGACCGTTTTACGTTCTTACGAGCGTATTAATGAAGAAAGTAAGTCTATTGTTGATATAAACGATTTATTTAGCGAGTCGGCCTCCACTTTGAGCAAAATCGTATCGGATATGAGCGGCCTGAATGTTCAGATGGGCAGCATGAGTGAACGCATCTCTGGTCTTTCCACAACGGCTGACAATATCAATAAATTTGTGACAACCATTACTAGCATTTCTGACCAAACCAACTTACTTGCCTTGAATGCAGCGATTGAAGCTGCCCGCGCTGGTGATGCTGGACGAGGCTTTAGTGTTGTGGCTGATGAAGTACGAGCACTTGCAACAGAGACCAATAAGTCTGCAACAGAAGTATCAGAGCTTGTAAACGGGATCATTCAGTCTACTTCAAAAGCGGTTTCAGGCGTTAATGAGCTGCGTGGTAATAACGAAGAGTTAGAAACAGGCATTAACCTGCTCAATAGTAGTTACGAAACCATGGTGCAACATTGCGACAGCATGAAAGCTACAATTAGTGAAGGCGCAATGTCTACGTTTATCCAAACGGTCAAGCTGGATCACGTAGTGTGGAAATCAGGAGTTTATGAGGTGTTGTGTGGATTTAGCAATAAATCGCCTGCTGACTTCAGTGATCATGTAAGTTGTCGTTTAGGGCAATGGTTTAATCAAAATGCAAACAACCCAATTGGCCAAACCACGGCTTTTAGAGAAATTGAAGCGCCCCATGCAAAAGTGCATAGTAGCGGTGTTGAAGCTGTCAGAGCAAAACAAGCGGGTAACAATGCAGAAGCAGATGCTAAACTGATGGAAATGGAACAGGCGAGCGAGCGTGTAATGATGCTTCTGGATCGCTTAGCCGGTTAACTATCAAGTGGTGAAGCACACATAAAAAGCGTGCCCTTATCTTAAATGGGTACGCACATTGGAGGGCTTTTAGGTGAGTGAGAATTCGTATTCCACCGAAAACGAACGCATTCGAGCGCTTGAAGCCCGTGTTAATTCGCTAGAGCGGCAGCTTAAACGTCAAAAAATTGCACGTAAAAACGCTGAATCTTTCTTAGAAACTTATTCACAGGATGCCTATTTAGCCAATCAGGCATTACGCAAAGCACTTAAAGACTCTAAACAAAGGGAACGAGAGCTTCTTTACCTCAATCGAACAGCATCCCAACTTACTCAAGCAACATCTGGAGAAAGTTACATATTTTCGGCGCTTGAATCTGCCGTAGAGTTTAGCGGTGCGTTTTGCGGTAAAGCCTTTACCTTAAAAGATGGCGAACTCATTATTGGCAACGATGACAGTGTTCTGGTTCAGGGACAGGGCTGGATTACGTCCCACACGTTAGCGCAATTTATCAAGCAGGAAACACCACTAGATTTACGAGAAAGCTATTCCCACTGGTGTGTTAGTGCGGTAATACAGCCTGAAACAGAAAAAGAATCTCGCTTACTCCATTTTATGCATGAAATGTCGAAGGGGGAATATACGTGGTTAGTATTGTTGACCAAAGACGATAACCTAGAAGAAGAGACGCTTTACGTTTTAGATACCACAAAGCACTACCTCAACATTACCTCTCGATACCAAAATAAGAAAAGTGAACTAGATACTAGGCAACTAGAACTGAGTAACGTGAAAAAGGATCGGGATTTCCTTGAAGAAAGGTTAGTCAGTGCTGACAAAATGGCCATGCTAGGTCAGTTAGCTGCTGGTATCGCCCATGAAATTAACAACCCAATCGGTTATGTGCGAAGT
>JAXHTT010000174.1:0-7153 GCA_034190055.1 Pseudomonadota bacterium
CTTAGAGATTGGCGTGTTGTCGGAAATGCACCGCAACTATTCACACAATCGTCTGTGCCAAGCAGATATATGCGATATTTATGACCATAAACACCAAGACCTTTCGCTTAATAATGACCAGGGTGGTTTGTCTAAAATGTCTATCGACATTACAAAGGCAATTTTCAGAAAGCTCGCTACGCAAGGCTACACGTTTAGCAATGAGATGTTCCGTTCGATTAAAGCCACCTATTTCAGAATTGCGCTAGACTTTATAGAGACTTATCACAATGACGCGGTAATGAATGGACTGAACTTAGACATTCATAGCGAAGAAAAAGCGGTAGAGATGTTCGCCAGCAATATAATGAAAGCGGGGCAAAACTTCTTAGAAAACCCGATGGAAACACCGTTTATACCAAGCTGGAACCGTGTAACCAGTGCGGTGCCAGATATTTTAGAACGATTATTAGAAGCGGTTGAAGCCGATACTGCAGAATATATGGAGTAAGTAATATGGCATGGGATCATCTCCATGACAAAGTAAAACACCATTTAGAAAGCATTTATGCTGATGTAGCGCTAGACGTCTCTTACGAGACGCTAGCCACTGAACTAATGAATACAATAGGCATTCAGCAGCAAACGGACATTGCGTCACCTAAGTCACATCACAATTATTGGGATGAAGATGACATCATCATGATTACCTATGGTGATAGCGTTATTGACGACGACGAGCGCCCGCTGGTTACATTGAACAAGTTTCTTCATCGCTACTGTAAGAATACGGTGAACAATGTGCATATCTTGCCATTTTTTCCGTACAGTTCAGACGATGGATTCTCGGTTATCGATTATTCTACTGTGAACGAATCTTTAGGCTCGTGGGACGATATTGAAGCCATAGCCGCTGATTACGGACTAATGACAGATTTAGTGATCAATCATTGCTCTGCAAGAAGCGTGTGGTTCGATAACTTTATCAAAGGCGAAGGTCCGGGATCTGACTTTTTCTTTACAGCCGACCCAAGCGATGACTTATCTATGGTGACGCGCCCGCGCGTGTCGCCATTACTTCGTGAAACGGAAACCGCAAACGGTACAAAACACGTTTGGTGTACCTTTAGTCACGACCAAGTCGATTTTGACTTTAGAAACCCCAAAGTATTGCTGGCCTTTATTGATATTATTAAGCTTTACATCGACAAAGGCGCTAAGATTTTCCGTTTGGATGCCGTTGCATTTCTTTGGAAAATTGTAGGTACAAACTGTATCAACTTATTCCAAACCCACGAGGTTATTCGCTTAATAAGAACCCTTATTGAGCATGTGGACCCATCCATCATAATCATTACCGAGACCAATATTCCTAACAGGGAAAATTTGACGTATTTTGGTAATGCAAACGAAGCTCACGCTATCTATAACTTTTCACTACCGCCGTTACTTGTAAACACATTGGTGACTGGTGATTGCTCGTACTTGAAAAGTTGGATGATGAGTATGCCGCCGGCGCAAAACGGCACAGCCTATTTCAACTTTATTGCATCCCATGATGGTATTGGACTTCGCCCAGCAGAAGGCTTACTTTCTGAAGAGGAAATATCTGACTTAGTGCATGCTATGCAGCACTTTGGTGGGAAAATGTCGTGGCGTGCATCTGAGCACGGACAGCAAAAACCTTATGAGATCAACATAACCCTATTTGACGCGCTTCAAGGCACTATTAAGGGTCCGGACAAATATCAGGTTGACCGCTTTATCTGCGCCCACGCCATTATGTTAGGTATGGAGGGTATTCCAGGTATTTACATCCACAGTTTACTTGGTACATCTAACGATTATGAAAAAGTTGCTAATACCGGCCAAAATCGCTCTATAAATAGAAAACGCTGGGACTTTAGTGAACTAGAGGCGCTGTTAGACTCGCCTTTCTCTCAACATCATAAAGTACTAACGCGAATCTCGCAGCTTATACGCATACGTAAAGCACAGCCTGCATTCCACCCCAACGCCACACAGTTTACGCTACAACTAAATAATCAATTGTTTGGCTATTGGCGTCAAAGCTTGGATAGAAAACAAAGTATTTTCTGTATTAGTAATATTTCAGATGAAGAACAAACTATTCTGCTATCGGACATTAATCTTATTGGTACCGATAACTGGATTGACCTTATCACCCGTGATGAAATAGCGCTATCCAGCGGTTTCTTAAAAATGAAGCCTTATCAAGTACTTTGGATAAGCAACCAAGATTTTGAGTAAATAGCTGAAAAATCTACCGCGGTATGGATACTGCGGTGTTATGCTTCCTCCACTTATTAGTTAATCAAGTTTGTAATGCAAGAGATTAATACCTTTCTTTTCGACTTAGACGGAACCCTTGTCGATTCCGTGCCAGATTTAGCTACCGCTCTTAATAAAATGCTAAGTGATCATCAACTACCGACTTATGACGAGCACGTCATACGACACTGGGTAGGGAATGGTGCTCGGGTTCTTGTGGAACGTGGGTTGAGTGGTGGGGCGGAGATTACTCACCACCACATGCAATCTGATGTTGACGCTTTATTAGAAAAGTTCCTCTTCTATTACCGAACGTTAGACACTAAAAGCACTGCGCTTTACGAGGGTGTATTTGACACGCTTCATGCGTTAAAACAGCGTGGTTGTACGTTAGCATTAATAACTAACAAGCCTTCAGAGTTTATTGAGCCTATTTTGTCTTCATTCTCGTTGTCGTCTCTGTTTTCACTTACTATCGGCGGTGACAGTTTATCGGAGAAAAAGCCGTCTGCCCTGCCCCTTTTGTATGCCTGTGAACAACTTAACATCTCGCCTTCACAGTGTGTAATGGTAGGCGACTCCAAGAACGATATTCTTGCTGCAAAAGCCGCCAATATAAAAAGTATTGGCCTTACCTATGGCTACAATTACGGCGAAAGTATTGCGACCTATCAACCTGACTGGGTGTTCGACAATTTTAGTGAAATCCTGACACTGCATTACTGATAAAACTCTATAGATGTCACTTGGGTAGAATTCGTGACTGCCCTTAACACCCATTGCTAGCAACTTTCTTTTATTTCACGCTTTAACCTTTGGTATAAGGTGTTTTTTTCTGTAATATCCGCCTGTTAAATAATTAATTGGAGTTGTTGATATGTCATCTAAATGGCTTTCACTTGAAGAGGCCCTTACTAAAGCGCTTAACGCTGCAGAAACGATAAGCGACATTGAACATGTGAGTATTTTTGACGCCAACAACCGCATCTTAGCCGAAGATGTTATTGCTCATATTGATGTTCCCCCTTGGGACAACTCGGCGATGGACGGCTACGCCGTTAACGTTGACGGCCTTTCTGATAGCGCTGAGCTTGAAGTGCAAGGTGTTATTACCGCAGGCATGAGCGCTGACGAGCCGCTTGAAAATGGCAAAGCGTTTAAAATAATGACTGGCGCGCCAATTCCAGATAATGCCAATGCCGTCGTGATGGTAGAAAATACTGAAAGCCGCGATGAGGCTGTAGTCATAAACAAACTTCCCTCTGCGAAAGAGAATATTCGCAAAAAAGCCAATGATATTGCTTGTGGCGATACCCTAATTAGTAAAGGCACTCGCCTTCACGCCGAGCATCTTATGTTGCTTTCCTCTCAGGGAAATAGCACCGTAGCGGTTTATCGAAAACTCCGCGTTGGAGTGGTAGCAACGGGTTCTGAACTAGCTGCCCCTGGTGACGCCCTTAAACCAACACAAATTTACGAGTCGAACCGTGTGGGTGTGAGCAGCATATTACGCAATGAAAATGTAGAGCTTGTAGATTTTGGTATTGTACAAGATGACGAAACCTCTTTGCGTAAACTTTTTATTGAAGCCAGCAAGCGTGTTGACGTGATGGTAAGTAGCGGTGGTGTTTCAGTTGGCGACGCAGACTATGTTAAAGATATCATCGCTGAATTAGGTGCCATCGATTTTTGGAAAGTTGCGGTTAAACCTGGCAAACCTTTCGCTTTAGGCAAAATTAATAATACCTTGTTTTGTGGTTTGCCGGGCAACCCCGTTTCTTCATTTGTCACGGCCAAGTTACTGGTTGTGCCCGTTATCAAGAAAATGCAGGGCCAAGCGCAAAGACATGAGCCGTTTTTTGTGAACGCGACTATTACTACATCGCTTAAGCGCCGTGCGGGTCGACGAGATTTCCAGCGTGCAACTATGGTGAGAAACAACCAAGGAGAATGGGAAGTCACGCCGTTTAGATCACAAAGCTCTGGTGTGATGACGTCAATCACCTCTGCCAACTGCCTTATGGTAGTGCATGAAGATACCAGTGAGCTGAAAGCTGGTGACACGGTTCCCGTTATGCCACTGCATTTTTAAAACGGCTGTTGTTTAAACGCTTTACGTTAGATCATTTTTTCGCGATTCGGTTTGACGGCTGTATTTGCCTAAAAGAATTATCAAAGCATTACGCGAAACAATTAGCCATTACCTTCGTCGCTCTTGGCGACTTATATAGAGACACATTGCCGTGAATAAAAAACGCTTTCTTGTAGAAGGAAGAGATATTTTAAAGCTAGCCTGGCCATTGCTAGTTGCGCAAATTACACAAATGCTAATGGGCGTAAGCGATACGATTATGGCAGGGCGGTATAGCGCTACCGATATGGCAGCAGTGGCCCTTGGGTTTAGCATAACCGTACCGCTTCTGTGTTTTATACAAGGTATAGCCCTTGCGCTTCCCCCTATTATCTCGCGGTTACAAGGCAACAAAAGTATTAGCAGCATTGCTGATGCCAGTCAGCAAGCAGGTTACCTGATTTTCTTTGTAGGACTAGTAATAGCAGGGTTAATTCCTTTTACTGAAAATATGGTAGCGCTTTTCCCTATGGCGCCTGAACTGCACAGCATAACGGTAGACTACGTGCTTTACGTGCTATTTGCCATGCCGGGTTTTGCTTTGTACCAATGGCTTAGAAACTATTGTGAAGGCTTAGGTAAAACCAAGCCAACGATGATCATTACCGTAATTGGCTTGATGGCTAACATTGTTGGAAACTACCTATTTATTTACGGTGTTGGCCCACTGCCTGCCATGGGCGGCGCAGGTTGTGGTATAGCTACGGCCATTGTTATTTATACAATGCTGATTGCAACTTTCATTTATGTGCGTTTCGCCCCAGCCTTGCAAAAATACAATTTGTTTAGCCAGCTGTGCAAGCCAAACATGGTAACTATAGGCCGAACCTTTAAAATGGGGTTGCCTATCGCCATGACAATTTTGTTCGAAGTAACGCTGTTTTCACTAGTTGCATTGTTATTAGCACCATTTGGTGCCACCACGGTAGCGGCCCACCAAGTTGCCCTGAATTTCTCCGCGCTTATGTTTATGTTTCCTATGAGTATTGGGATGGCTGCCGCGATTCGCATTGGGTATCGCATTGGCCAAAGAAATCAGCGTCAGGCGAAAATTGCAGCCCGTACCGCTATTCTTATCGGCTTTTTTACCTCAGCATGTACGGCGAGTTTCACTCTGTTGGCTAAAGGTTTCATTATCGGGCTATATACTAGTGACGATGCTGTTTACACGCTCGCTAATGCGCTACTCATATACGCTGCACTGTTTCAGCTGTCAGACGCCGTTCAGGTTATCTCTGCCAATGCGCTACGCGGATACAAAGACACCACGGCGATGTTTATCATTACCTTTGTGTCTTACTGGCTAATAGGTCTCCCTACGGGTGTAGTTTTGGGAAGAACTGACTGGGTAACAGCTGAGCCGATGGCCGCTGCGGGCTTCTGGATTGGTTTCATCGTAGGATTAAGTGCGGCAGCCGTAATGCTTGGCGCGCGCCTTCTTTATATTCAACGACCAAGTGCAGCCCATCGCTTAGCGAGTGCTTAAACAAAATTGTTAACGACGGCTGCCTAAAAAGCGCTGGAAAAAGGACTAGTCTGGCCTCTTAATTTTATCCCAATCTTGCGGGGTGTCTATATCAAATCGTGCATTCGGTATAGACACAGCTGTTACTTTCCCTAACTTCGCATACTTTTTAATAATTCGCTTTGCGCCAGTATCTCCCTGTAGCGCTAATAATTCGCTAAACATTGCCTCCGGGAAGATGGCAGGCACTGTTAACCTGCTATTAGGCTCTCCGTCCTTCTGTCCGTCCTTCTCCCTATGCATCTGCCACTCGCTACACACTATGTGGTTTGGATAAGCTTTAGAAGCATCAATAAGGCGGATAAGATCCTGTGTGTTAAGGCTTGGCAAGTCAGCGAGGGTAAAAAGTACGTGTGAAGGCTTGGTGTTCGGCAATGCTGGCGTTGCAAGCGAAGATGTTGCAAGCGAGAATGTTTGTGGCGCCGTTTTTGGCCGCAATGCTAGGTTCAACACATGTGTAAGCCCACTGCGAATACTTGACGCTATTCCCTCTTCCCACTGCTTATTGTGTATCACCTCAATAGAAGTTTCAGTTAGACCACAAAAAGCTTCATCTAACTGAGAGCTCACGCTGTCGTGCCATTTACCTACCACAACCGTGACGGGATGTTTGCTCGTGGCCCCTATTGCATCGCGAGCGCGAATAACTTCGTTAGCACTGTGCTGAACAAGCGGTAAGTTTGTAATAGGATGCTCTGATAAGAGCTTATTGCCGTCATAGCGGGAACTCTGCCCGCCTGCGAGTAAAACAAAAGCTAAGCGATAAACGTCAGAACTCAATGTAACACCTATTAATCAACGCTCGTAATCAAGACAAACGGAAAATCATTTACGTCGCAATAAAACCCGTTTTTAGTTAACGCGCTAGTGCCAACGCAGTATTCGCGTGTGCATGAGAGCCTTTTTCAATTATATCTCTTATATGACTTAACGGCTTCTACTAAGCCCTTTAATCGCTTCCGTTAACCCTTCAAGGGTCAGCCCATACATTCTGTCTTCCATTATTTCGCGAATAATTTTAATAGACGAATAATACGGCCAATAATTTTCAGGCTGCGGGTTAAGCCATACCGCGTTATTAAAGTGGTTTAACAAACGCTGCATCCATACACTACCAGGCTCTTCATTCCAATGCTCTACACTGCCCCCTGGGTAGGTAATTTCATATGGCCCCATGGTAGCGTCACCTACAAAGATAACCTTATAGTCTTTGCCGTAGCGATGAA
>JAXHTT010000175.1:0-7077 GCA_034190055.1 Pseudomonadota bacterium
AACGCGCCGCCCATCCGCTCGGCATCGAACAGCGGCCCGAAGCGAGACAGCGTGCCGTCCGCCAGCAGAATCTCGAGCCGCCGGATCACGTCGAGTTCTGAACTGCCCAGTGATCTTTTTCTGCCGCAATAATGGTTACGCCATATCAACGCCAGCAGAGGAGCAATTTGCCGGTGATGGTATTGCGTCACGAGGCCTAGGCTATGGCATCAAAACTATTCGCGTAGATGGAAATGATGTTTTAGCTATTTACGCAGCAACAAAAGAAGCCCGTCGAATCGCCATCGAAGAAAAATGTCCTGTGCTTATTGAAGCTATGACATATCGCCTAGCAGCACACTCTACTTCAGATGATCCAACAGGTTATCGCTCCCGCGAAGAAGAAGACAAATGGCGAGCAAAAGACCCTATCGCTCGTATGGAAAAGTGGCTAGAGAGCAAAGGGTGGTTTGATGCAGCAGAAAACCAAAAGCGTGTTGATAAAGCGAGACAAGACGTGTTAGCGGCTATGAAAAGCTGTGAAAAGACAGACATATGCGCTATTGAAGACATCGTAGAAGATGTGTACGACACAGCGCCTTGGCACCTCAAAGAACAGCTTAACGAACTAAAAGCGCACATCAAAAAATACCCTAAGATGTACCCTAAAACCGCAGGGAGAGTTAAATAATGGCTAAGATGAACTTACTACAAGCAATTAATAATGCACTCATTACAGCCATGTCCGAAGATGAGAAAGTAATGGTCTTTGGTGAAGATGTGGGTCACTTTGGTGGCGTATTCCGTGCCACAAGTCACCTTCAAGAAAAATTTGGTAAAGCCCGATGCTTTAACACGCCACTTACTGAGCAAGGTATTATTGGCTTTGCAAATGGATTGGCTTCGCAGGGATCCGTTCCTGTGGCAGAAATTCAATTTGGTGACTACATCTTTCCTGCTTTTGACCAGATCGTAAACGAGACGGCCAAATGGCGCTATCGTTCAGGTGGACAGTTTGATGTAGGTACTTTAACTATTCGTACACCGTACGGTGGTGGGATAGCTGGCGGTCATTACCATAGCCAGTCACCTGAAGCATTCTTTGCCCATTGCCCGGGCCTTAAGATCGTTATTCCACGAGATCCTTACCAAGCAAAAGGTCTATTACTTGCGTCGATACGGGATAAAAACCCCGTATTGTTTATGGAGCCTAAACGACTTTATCGAGCGTCTGTATCCGATGTGCCAGAAGAAGATTACGAGTTGCCTCTGGGTAAGGCTGATATTGTGCAAGAGGGTAGCGACATTACGCTTCTTGGCTGGGGTGCCCAGATAGAAATCCTGCAAAAGGCAGCAGAGATGGCCCTTGAAGATGGCGTGTCGTGTGAGATTCTTGATTTACGCAGCATACTTCCATGGGATGTTGAGACAGTGATGCAATCTGTCATGAAAACAGGTCGCTTACTCATTAACCATGAAGCTCCGCTAACAGGAGGCTTTGCAAGCGAAATAGCGGCAAGTATTCAAGAGCGTTGTTTCTTATACCTTGAAGCGCCTATTGCCAGAGTTTGTGGGCTAGATACGCCATATCCACTGGCTCACGAAAAAGAATACATGCCAGACGAAACCAAAACGTACGAAGCTATCAAGCGTACGCTTCATTATTAAGCCGGGAGACAATGAAATGACAATTGAGTTTATCTTACCGGACATTGGTGAAGGTATTGTTGAATGCGAACTTTTAGAGTGGTTAGTTTCTGAAGGTGAACACATCGAAGAAGACCAGCCCGTAGCTGAAGTAATGACCGACAAAGCCACCGTTCAAATTCCAGCTATGCATGCTGGAGTAGTTAATAAACTACATTATGCGGTAGGCGATATTGCAAAAGTCCATGAGCCACTATTTTCAATGACGCCTGCCGATGCTACCGATGAAAATGCAAATAACGACTTAAACACTGAAGCGAATGCACTCAGTGGAAAAGAAAACGCTGAGGGATCTGAACAAACAGTGGCAGACACTGGAAGTTTATCAACGTCGGAAGCTTTAAATGGCAAGCTTATTGAGGACTTTATTCTGCCAGATATCGGTGAAGGTATCGTAGAGTGTGAAATCGTCAAATGGAATGTAGCCGAGGGCGATGAAATTGAAGAAGATCAAGCCGTTGTTGAAGTGATGACCGATAAGGCAGTGGTTGAAATTCCTGCTAAAAACGCGGGAACCGTGCATCGACTTTATTACGCTCAAGGTGACATCGCTAAAGTACATAGTGCCTTGTTTGCACTCGAAGTTATGGGCGATTCTTCAGTAACAAACAGCACATCTGACAACTCCGGTGATGCATCTAAAGCTACAAGCACGCCATCCTCAAATGCTTCACCACAAACCTCAGATGAAAAAACACAATCGAAATTCAGTGATGGTGAGTTTGAGCCACCTATTGCTATTGAAGGTAAAGTGCTGGCGAGTCCTGCGGTAAGACGTATTGCTAGAGAAAAAAATATCGACCTTTCTTCGCTTAAAGGCACTGGTAAAAAAGGGCGTATTCTTAAGTCTGACGTAATGAATCTACAACAAACAAATGTTGGTGCGTCGGCACAAGATACATCATCTGCTTCGTCAACCGAGTCCACTTCAGATAAAAGTGATACGAATAGCACAAACAGTGTGGTTAAAGGCAGCGTTAAGACTGAAAAAGTGCGCGGTATACAGGCCGCCATGGCCAAGCAAATGTCCGCGTCGGTCTACACAATTCCTCATTTCACTGTAAGTGACGAGTTAGTGATGGACAACCTAATGGCATTGCGTAAGTTGCTTAAGCCTGAGTTTGAGGCGAATAACGTTAAATTAAGCTTTATGCCATTTTTCGTAAAAGCAATGTCACTGGCACTAAACGAGTTTCCTGTAGTTAACAGCCAGCTCAATGATGATGCTACCGAGATTAGCTACTATTCTGATCACAATATCGGTTTTGCGGTCGATTCCAAGATTGGGCTTCTAGTGCCTAACATAAAACGGGTACAAGACCTTTCACTTCTGGATATCGCCCGCCAAATGCAGGACATAATCGAGCAAGCGAGAGCAGGGCGCGTAGCCGGCGAGCACTTAAAAGGCGGTACTATCAGTATCTCAAACATTGGTGCTATCGGCGGTATCACAGCGACGCCGGTAATTAACAAGCCGGAAGCCGCTATTGTGGCGTTAGGTAAAACGCAGAAGCTTCCTCGCTTTGACGATGAGGGTAATGTTAGCGCACAGCATATTATGGCAGTTAATTGGTCTGGTGATCATCGTATCATTGATGGTGCAACTATGGTGCGCTTTAATAACTTATGGATGAGTTATCTTACTCAACCAGAAAAAATGCTAATGCACCTTAAATGACCTACCGAATACATTTTGATGTGCTGTAGCAAAATAGTAGAGAGGCCAATATTAACCGTATTGGCCTTTTTTGTTTTGTGTACCTCATCGCGGGATGGCGTTATTATAGCTTCCTATAAACAAATAAAAATTTTACTGAGGTTTTGTGCTTAGTTATCAACACGCCTTTCATGCTGGCAATCACGCCGACGTCATCAAACATCTCTGTTGGATTGGTGTTATCAACGCCTTAAAAAAGAAAGAGAAGCCCTTTACACTTTTTGACACGCATGCCGGTGCTGGCACATACGATTTAACTGACGATCTATCGTCGAAAAACAAAGAGTATGAATCGGGAATTGCTCGTCTTTTGGGGCAAGGTGATGGAACTGCGGCTACGGAAAACCAAGCTTTAGAAAACAAGAGTACGGAAGGTTTGCCACGCTTACTTAATGACTACTTGTCATTATGCGAACCTTTCTTAGCGCGACAACAATATCCAGGCTCACCTGCAATAAGCGCTAGAGCTAAACGTGGCATTGATACTTTGCATTTGATGGAGCTTCATCCTGGCGAATTCCAAAAATTAGAGAAAAACGTGTCACACCTTCGAACCGGACATAGCCATGTACACAAGCGAGATGGCTATGAAGGGCTTCGAGCACTTACGCCGCCAAAGCCTAATCGCGGTGCTATTTTGATCGACCCTCCTTATGAGAGAGCAAACGAGTACAGCGATCTTGTCAAAGGCGTCGAGCAGGTGTTAAAACGCTGGCAGCAGGCGCAAATTGTTGTGTGGTACCCGCTGCTATCAGAAAGGGCCGGCGCTAAGAGCGGAGCAAGTGAAGTAATGTGCGATAAGCTCTCCGAACTTGGACGCCCCTGCTTTAAAGCCGAAATATGTGTTGCAGAAAATACGCCTGAAGCAGGCATGTATGGTTCAGGTGTGTTTGTACTCAACCCACCATGGCAGCTAGATATAAGCCTAGACAGTGCCCTAACAAATGTTGTTGAAATGCTTGGTGTTAATGAAGCAGGTTTTCACGCCACCGCACACGTTACTTGGGTAAATGAAGACAGCTAAAAGCGTCTTGTGCTAACAGTTAACGCAAGGTGATTTGTTTAAAAGCTTATTATCGTCTAGTCGCTATAAGAACAACCATACAACTGTGAAACTGAGAAATGGCTCAACTTAAAGGCTTAAAACACTTCTACATACCAGACGAACAGTCAATTTATTTGCTATCTCATGCAGATGCTAAAAAACTAAAAGACTGGGTGAATTTGTGTATCTCTCAGTTAGAAGGGTTAGGATATAGCGACATTGAGCTTTTAGGGAAAGGCGCATTTGGCTTTGCTTTTGCTGGAAATGCACCAAGTGGTGAATCACGTGTGTTTAAGTTCTCGCGTATAACCTTACCCCAGCATGTTCAAGACCGGTTAGAAGAGGAAGCTTTTATGCTTTCTCACGTTAACCACGAGTTTGTGCCGCGTTTTATCGAATATCAACAGATACGTAAGCAATCAATCTTAGTAATGGGCAGAGCGCCTGGCGAAGATTTAGAAAAAGTGAGCTTGAAAACAGGCCCATTATCGCCCCGTATAATTGTGAAGATAGCTGTTCAAGTGGGTGAACTTTTATCGAGCTTCAGGCAATACAGCGAAAATGGAGAAATTAAGCCCATCGTTCACGGCGACATTAAACCCTCAAATCTTGTTTGGGATGCCACTAATGAATCCATTGGGTTAATAGATTGGGGCTCTTCAGTATTCGCACAAACTGACATTAATGGGCAGTATGTGGGTAACAATGTGATGGATTTAATGTCAGGGGAACTTCATCAGACAAACGCACGACTAGGCGATGTTTACTTTATTGGGGAAGAGCAATTAAACGGCGCACTTTCTAGCCCGCGCTTTGATGAGCAGGGATTAGCTAGCACCCTATACGCGCTAGCATCTGGCCAATCATGTCGCTATGGCAGTAAAGTCATCACGCCATCATCCCTTGGGTTACCCAAAATGCTCGCCAATATCCTAGAATACATGCTTAGTGATGATCCTGTGAAAAGAAGACAAGGAGGGGATTACTTGTTTAACCACCTTCATGTCCTAAAGAATATGGTTTTCGCACAAGACAAAAAGGCGCAGTACACCCCATTAATTCCTACATGGCTAACCCATACTCTCAATGCTGACATAGAAACCGTTGTTTATAGTTCGCGGAAGTCTTATTTACGCCAACAGGCGTTATTATCTGATTCTTTAGATGATAAAGAAGTTGAAGAGTTGCGCTACATAGACGACGCGCAATTTGATCGCTACTACAAAAACTACCTGCAGGGTATGGGAGATACTGAAAAAGCATTCGTATCAGCCATTAGTAGGCTAGGGCGCTATCCGGTAGTAGGCGGTATGGCTGTACGTTGGGAGCCTGAGGGTATATATGTGGATTCCAGCTTAAATTTGTATGATGAAACCCTCAAAAGTGCCTTTGATTTAGCGGTAAATAACGTTATTAATTTAGCGAGAGCCATTCACAAGCCTGCCGTATTTAAATGCTGTATGTTCAACGCCAAAAATACCCTTCATATCGAGCGCAGCAGTGAAGATGAAGCCTTTATACCTAGCAGTGACCTTTTCATTCCTTATGAGTTATCGCGTATTTCTGCGCAAAAAGATGAAAGCCGGACTCATTCCTATTTTGAAGACGGCGATGACCCCGATGAATTACTAAAACTGCCACAGGATACTATTGAAACTATTGTTCAGTTAAATACGATACACCACACTGGGTGTATTATATTCGAAGCATTACCTAAGCATTTGAAGATTCACAACTATTACACGTTGCTCGACCATAGCCAAGAAGAGCGATTTAAAGCTTTGCTAGCGCAGGTGGTGCAACAAATTCCTAACATAAAAGGGCTAGGCATTTCAGGGTTTATGAAGTTACCCTATAAAGACACGCGCTTTTTCGAGCACAAAGCGAAATTGCCTGAGAAATATTATCCGCGAAACCCGAAAGCAGTTATTGAAGAGAACGTACAAGATGTCTGAGATTAAACTATCATCACTATTTGAACTCGAAACAGTAGAAGCTGGCATTTATCGAGGTCAAAGTTGGGATCTAGGCTTTAGAGCTTTATTTGGCGGGCAGGTTTTGGGGCAAGCACTAGCAGCAGCCTATGAAACAGTATCACCAGACAGAGTAGCTCATTCATTTCATACCTACTTCCTTTTACCCGGTGATGCTAAGAAACCTGTTGTGTACGATGTTGAGATAGTGCGCGATGGAAGAAGTTTCTCTGCGCGTCGGGTTAAAGCGATACAAGATGGCAGAAACATTTTTTATATGACGGCATCTTTCCAAGTGCCGCAAGAAGGCATGGAGCATCAAAACCCATCTATGCCCGATGTCCCTAGTCCTGAAGAAGTCCAATCTGACATAGAGTTTTACGAAGCAAACTTCAACAAAATTGCGCGCCCTATGCAAGAAGCTTTGAGTTACCATAAGCCGGTAGATATTCGCACGGTTGATGCAGCTAATTCGTATCATTCAGCTAAGCGAGAACCAACCCGTTATATTTGGTTAAAGGCAAGAGATACCATGGATGCACATGTCATCGCAATGAACTAAAACCCACGTGATCAGATTCGCGCTTCGAAATTATCTTGAAGTTTGACACATGCCATTTATCTCCCCTGTTCTGCAGACAACGACTGGGTGTGTG
>JAXHTT010000176.1:0-6978 GCA_034190055.1 Pseudomonadota bacterium
GTAATTAACAAATTGTTCAGTCATTCATTTGTCTGTCTGAACCTTATCAAGACATATGACAGTTGTTGGGCTGCTCAACATAAATGACAAAGACTGAGGATCCGTCTGTAGCAACACCTGAACTTCCGCATGCTGACACCGCAGCGATAACACTTAACAATACGGCAGTAGGGAAATCTACAGAAATGCCTAAGGTGTTAACCGCAGCTAGTGTAAGCACCGTGATGGTGATCGCAGCCCCTGCCATATTAATAGTGGCGCCTAACGGAATAGATACCGAGTAGGTGTCCTCATCAAGCTTTAAGCGTTTACACAGCGCCATGTTTACCGGAATATTCGCCGCCGAACTTCGGGTGAAGAATGCCGTAATGCCGCTTTCTTTCAGGCATTTGAACACCAAAGGATAAGGGTTCTTTTTCGTTGCCAAAAAGACTAATAGCGGATTGGTCACAAGTGCGATAAATAGCATAGCGCCAATGAGTACCGTTAATAAATGGGAATAGCCAAGTAATGCTTCAAAGCCTGTTGTGGCAATAGTGTTGGCTACCAAGCCGAAAATACCGAAAGGCGCGAGTTTGATAACAAAACCCACTACGGCAGTTACACTGTCTGCCATATTTTGCAGCAGGGCTTTCGTTGCCTCGCTAGCGTGTCGTAGGCCTAAACCTAGGCCTACAGCCCAAGTAAGAATACCGATGTAGTTTCCATTTACTAGCGCATTCACTGGGTTATCCACCATGTTATAAAGCAAGGTGGTAAGCACTTCCGACACCCCTTTTGGTGCAGCTTGGCTAATGTCGGAGGTCACTAAACTTAAACTTGTGGGAAAAGCAAAGCTTGCTAATACGGCGGTGAGCGCTGCCAGTAATGTGCCCAACAAATAAAGCACAAGCACGGGTTTGATAAAGGTTTGCTCGTTTTGCTTATGGTTGGCGATGGATGCCATGACCAAAACAAAAACCAATGAAGGAGCAATTGCTTTTAGGGCTTTTACAAATAAGTTACCCAATAGCCCTGCTGATTGAGCAGCTGAAGGTGAAAAACTCGCTATCGCAATACCACATACAATACCGATGATAATTTGCAGTACCAAACTGCCATTTATGTAGCGCTGAAACAGGCTAGGGCGTGACGTTGAATCCATAAATGTTGGTCCATTATTATTTTTGACGACGCACCATGATACCAGTCCACATAGATAATTACCCACTCAGCGAGAGTTAAAATGTTCGTAATCGCGGCGTGTTACCGCAGGTATAGTGGTTCTACATCAAGGTAACACAACAAAGAGTACGAACATTTTAAACTCGCCCTTCGGGAAGGTCTGGCAAGCTTCCTAGCTTCATTCTGGGAATTTGAAAGGGAACAGCCATTCCTGCATTCCCAAGCTTTGCTAGGAAACTTGCCAGCGCCTTCTGAGAGGGTAATTATCTGTGCGGATTGGTATAGAGGATAACGTTACACAAATGAACCTGTTTAGCCTTAGTTACTCGCAAATTACCGCACGCTTGCCGTTTATAAGGGGTTGTGCGGTGGGTCACCCCACCGCATAAGGCTTTTCTAGTGCACTTAATCCCACACCGTTACGTTTTATCACTTTAAGCTGAGTAGGAATACGCTCTTTCATGGCTTCAATATGGCTTATCACGCCAATCATTTTTCCACTGGCATTTAAGTTGTCTAGCGCATCAAGGGCCACATCTAACGTTTCTGCATCAAGGGTGCCAAAGCCTTCATCCAAAAACAGTGAATCGATACTGGTTTTGTGGCTGACTAGGTCAGATAACGCCAAAGCTAGTGCAAGGCTTACCAAAAAGCTTTCTCCGCCAGACAGGGTTTTGGTATCTCGCACTACATCACCTTGCCAGGTGTCTAGTACACTTAAACCCAACCCTTCGTTTTCTTTTCGAATTAGCTGATAGCGACCATGTAATTTATCAAGCTGCTGATTTGCAAGCTGCACTAAGTTGTCCAAGGTAAGTCCTTGGGCAAAACGTCTAAATTTGTCGCCGCTGGCCGAACCGATTAACGAGTGCAGGTAAGTAATATCATCGTAATAGGCCTCAAATAAGGCCATTTCATCCACAAGCTGCTGCTGCCTTTCGCGGGCTTGATTGTTAGCGCTTAGCTGCTGTTCAATTTGCCCTAAAGAAGATAACAAGGTGTCACGCTGCTGAGCTTGCTGAGTAATTTTCGTATCGAGCCAGTGTGCTCCGTGCTCTTCTAACTCGCTCTGCCACTGCGCTGAATTAGCATGGGCTTGTAGCGATTGTTGGGTAGCTAGCGCGTTTTCTAGTTTTAAGTCTGATTGTTGTTTTTGCTGCGTTAATCGCTGTTGTAGTTCAAGCAGGGTGTTGCGGGTTTCTTCGTCTAAAAGTGCATTGCTGAACGCTTGCTCATCGTCAAAAGGGCTGCTCGCCAACTGACGGTTAAAGTGCTCTGTTGCCTCTGTAAGTGCTTGCTCTTTTTCGTTTAGTTGTTCATTAAGCTGGGCAATTTCGGCTTCTAAACGAGACAAAATAGTGTCCGTTTGTTGTAGACGAGATTTGCATTCATTTACATTTCGCTCAGCCATTTCTTGGGCGGCGTTTGCCTTATTCCTTGTTTCAGCAATATTGCCTTCAGGGAATACGGTTGTGCGCGAGTCTCGCAGCGCCTTTAAACTATTATCTAGCTGCACAAGCTCTTCGCATACGCCCTTTAGCTGATTCTCAGCGCTTTCCATATCACGACTGACCACAAGCAAGGTGCTGTTTACCTCTTGCAACTCATCTTTAAGTTTAGCGTGTAGCTGATGATTGTGTTTATAGGTTTTAAGCGCTTCGGCTTTTTCATTTAACCACGTGGCAATTCCATCAATAGACAGGTTGTGAATGTCAGCACCATGCGCCGTCATAGTCTCGCTGAGCGCTAAAATACCATCGTTAACCCTTTTTGTTTTGTTCTCCAACTCTGCATTACGTTCGTTAAATTGCTTTTCCAAGGTTTCGCGCTGCTGCAGAGAAACTGCAAGCTCTGACTGTTTGGCTTGTAACGCCTGTTGCGCTTCATTTTTAGCCTGCAATGCAGCATTTAGCGCTTGCTCGCACTCTTCTAAACGCGTTAATTGGGCACTAATATCATCAAGACGGGCTTTAAACTGCTGGGTAAATTGGGCGACGCTTTGCGAAGTATTAATGTCGACCTTTTCAAATCTCGGAATATCAGCGCTAAGTACGCTTGAAAGCTGCTGCCACTTTTCTAACAGCGTTTCTCGTTGCCCGCTTGCCTGTTCTAGCTGCTTATTAACTTGAGCAAGAGTGAATTCAGTTTGTGTAACACTTTCTTTTGCCCGCGCCCCTTGCTGCTCAATATCATCTAACTGCTGCTTTAAGCTATCTCGCTTTAGGATAGTTTCAGGTACATCAATCGCCACGCTAGATGTGGTGTGTTCGTTAGCCCCACAAACAGGGCATGGCTCGCCACTTTTTAACTGCGCGCGCAGGTGCGCCACTTCAGCATCCAGGGCAATAAGCGCCTCGATGTCTTTTAAATTGGTACGAGTTTGCTTGTAAGCTTCAACCAAGGCTTGGCGGTCAGATTGCTGCTGTGCTAGTTGCTTCGCTAAGTCTTCCCTCTGCGCACTCAGCGATACTTTGTCTTGCTCTAGTGCCAAATATTGCTGTTGAATATGCTCTATCTGTACCACATTGTCCCAATGATGCAGCTTGGTATCGCGCTCTTGCTGAAGGCTTGCTTTGCTGGTTGCATTAGCACTATTAGTATCACTTGGTTTGTCAGATAGCGCGGCCTGAAGTGCCTTTTCGCACTTGGCTACTTGCGCGTTTTTGTCATCGAAGGTCTGCGTTAAGGTGCTTAACGACTCATTTGTCTTTGCAATAGCTTCATCTAGGGATGAAAGCGCCTGACGATCATTCTTTACGCTTTGTGTCAGTGTTTCTAACTGCTTCTGATCATGTTCAATATGGCGCGCCGTTTCACTCCAGCCACTTATAAATTCTGCCATGCCGCTAAGTGAGTGATGTTCACGTAAGTAAGTTTCCAGTTCACCAAGCTTTGTTTTGTTATCTGCCGAAGCGTTTTCGATTTCTGTGCGCTTTAGCGTTAACGCGTTTATTGATTGCTTTAAACGTGCCGCGTTTTCGTTTGCTTTTTGCTGTTCAGTAGTGAGCTGCGCTATTTGGTTATCTAACGGAACTACCTGCTCATTGATGCGCTTTTCAAGCTCACTGCTTTGTTGCTTTGTAAGCGCTAGCGCTTGTTCAGCGTTGGTCACTTCCAAACTGAGCTGTGCCTTTTGCGTTTTTAAGTCTGGCAACTGGGCTGCTTTCTCTTCAAGCCTTTCTTTATAACGGGTTACGTCTTGCTGAAGCCCGTTTCTTTGCAAAAATGGCAGGCGAAGCTTTTCAGCTGGCTCACTTTGGGTTAGGAGTTCAAGCTCATGCTTCGCCTCATTGATGGCCTTATTCGCGCTCTGCTGCGCTTCACTGGCTTCTTTTATGGTTAACTCATTGGCGTTAAACGCTTGTTGCCACTGCTGTTGCTTTTGTAACTGAACAAGTGTTTGGTTAGACGTTGCGACTTGGCTCTTGGTTTGTGCTTGCTCTTCTTCAAGCTGGGTGATTTGCTCGTCGCTAAGCAAGGTTACGCCTTCCAGCTTTATCGCAAACTCTTTTTTCTTTTGTTTAGCGTCACTAAATTGCTGATGTACTGCCTGTGATATCTGCCCGTAAATTTCAGTGCCAGTTAACTCTTCAAGCAGCTCGGCTCGGTCGGCCTCGTTAGCATTTAAAAACGCAGCAAAATCCCCTTGCGACAACATCATAGACTTGGTGAAACGGGCAAAATTAAGGCCAGTCAGCTTTTCAATCTCTTCGCTTTTCGGCCTAACTTGGGTAGCCAATACCTTGCCGCTTTCAACTTCGGCCAGCTCAACATCGGCACTTTGCAGTTTACCGTCTACTTTCCCTCTGGCCCGACGCATACTCCAAAACGCACGGTATGCTTTCCCCTTAATATCGAACTCAACCTCCGCCAAACACTCCGCCGTGCCGCGGGTCATGATGTCGTTGTTAGACGTTGAAATTACCCCCAAGCGAGGGGTTTGGTGATAAAGCGCTAAACAAATGGCATCAAGTAGCGTGGTTTTACCCGCCCCCGTTGGACCCGTGATAGCAAACAGGCCATTGTCGATAAACGGCGACTGGGTGAAATCTATCTTCCATTCCCCTTTTAGGGCGTTTAAGTTTTTAAGGCGTAAGGTCAATATTCTCATTGTATTACTCGCCTTTGTTGTCTGTCGTGTTTGCCAATGGTGCCTCTACTGATATTTCAGCATCTTCATCATTGGTATGCACCCGCTCCAGCGCTTCATTAAACAGCTGCCTTATCCGGTTTATGCGTGAAGCGCTTTTCTCTGAACCTGCTTCTTTTGTTTCTCTGGCGCTTTGGTCATCATCTAGCAGGGTTTCTTGTGCCGACTCAGTTGGTGCCGACTCAGTGGGTGCCGACTCACTTGTAGGATTATCTTCTATGCTCTCCAATGCCAAACGCGCTTCAAATACATCGTTTACCGATAGTTCACTAAGCTGGACGTTTTGCTTTTCCGTTAAGCTATTTACTGTACGCTTACGCTTGCGTTTCAACTGTAAAATTTCAGCGTTTTTCCCTTCTAACAAGCCCTGAATACGCTGCTGCAGATCAGTCAGGTAGTCTTCTGTTTCAACTTCAATGCATAACCACACAAGATCTTTTGAACCGGGGGCTTTATCTATTTCGCTAACGGCTTTCTGATTAGCCACTGGCGTCGAATTCGTATTACTTTCATCATTTGTTTGAGAAGCGAGCGCGATGGACTCGCTTTCATTAATGGCCGCCTCAATCGCTTGTAAATCGCCTTTTATGACTTCCATCGCTTGAAAGCGTGGAACTGGAAGGGTTGAAATTGTGGGCGTAGTGCTTTCACATTCAAACGAGACTAGCACCACTTGTTTTTGTGTATTCAGTTCGTCAAAGCTAAGCGGTATGGGAGAGCCTGAATAGCGAATGTATTCAGTTTTTGCTACCTTTTGTGGCCTGTGAATATGTCCCAACGCGATGTAATCAGCTGGCGGAAACCCTTTAGCATCAAAGCCTTCAAGGGTGCCGATGTAGATATCACGCACACTTTCTGACTGACTCACGCCTAAAGCGGTTAAGTGCCCGGTAGCAATGATAGGAATGGCAGCACTATTTTTACTGCCCTGTTCCGCTTGTTTTTCTTCAATTGAAGCGCGCAATGACAGAGCTTCATTATAAAGCGCCCCATAATGCTGCTTTATCGCATCGCCCAGTGCTTGACGCTTGTCAGTGGCGCTTTGCCCTGCTTCACTGACAAGCACATCACGTGGGCGAATAAAGGGTACGGCACACAGTACGGCACCGGGCAGCCCCTTGCGATCGTTAAGCGTGATGACTTGTTCGCTTATTTCGCCATAGGTACTGGCTATTACGTGGCTATTAAGATATTTCAGTAGCGCCTTACTTTCGTTCAATACCGACACTGAATCGTGATTTCCCCCCAGCACCACCAATGTACACTGCATGCCCTGTAGCTCACCAATAAACGCATGGTAGAGCTCTCTGGCATAGCTAGGCGGCGTGCCCGTGTCGAACACATCACCCGCGACAATAATCGCATCTATTTGATGCGCTTCCACTTGTTGAAGAAGCCATTTAAGGAAAGCGGCATGTTCATTTTTGCGACTTTTCGTAAAAAAACTCTGACCTAAATGCCAGTCAGACGTATGCAATATTTTCATGTAGAAGAGAACCAGGCTTGTTGCATTGGAGATAGAGATGCGCATTCAGTGCAATGCGGCTGTTGCCAAGATGTGTATATAGTTTTACACACCTTAAGGCAACTATAGAGATTTTGTGGTTTTATGACAATGGTTTGGAACTTCCGTTGCCGGCCTTATTTTTCTCCTTAGCCTCGAT
>JAXHTT010000177.1:0-6859 GCA_034190055.1 Pseudomonadota bacterium
CAGGTGGCCACGCTACTTATAAAACGGTGGATGTCACGAAAAAGGATGAAGTCAAGGCGCTTGCGAGAGCAGCTATAGATGCCTACGGCCGTATTGACGTGCTCGTCAACAATGCTGGCCTTATGCCACTTGCCCCGCTTGACGAGATAAAGGTTGACGAGTGGGACCAGATGATAGATGTAAACATTAAAGGCGTTATGTATGGTGTAGCCGCTGTTTTAGGACAAATGCGAGAGCAAAAAAGCGGACATATTATTAATCTTTCTTCTGTGGCCGGTCATGTGGTATTCCCTGGAGCAACGGTTTATTGCGCGACTAAATTCGCTGTTAAAGCAATCAGTGAAGGCATTCGAAAGGAGTCAAATGGTGAGATTCGCTCAACCAATATATCACCAGGAGCAGTGGCGACAGAACTGACTGACCACATTTCTCATAAAGACTCGAAGCAAATGGCGGAAGATATGTATGATGATGCCATCGATGCAGATGCTATTGCCCGAGCCGTAACCTTTGCTATAGAGCAGCCTGGCGAGGTAGACATCAACGAAATGATCATAAGGCCCACTAGTCAGGAACTCTAGTACAACTAAGTACTGTTAAAGAACAGTCATTGACCCGCCATTTAAAAATAAAGCCTGTAAAACGCAGGCTTTATTTATTTCTGAGATTAAAGTACTTTTTCGATGGCATATAGTTCTTCATCTATAACTTGTAATCGCGCTTCAATAACGGCTCGTGCGTCGCTTACGCCTTTATTATAAAACGATGCCCCCATTTCCTTGCTAATAAAATCAAGTAGAAATTCTCCGTCAAATTGGCCAAGTTCCACGTGTAGCTCATCACCAAAATATTGCTGCAGTTTAGCGACTAACGCCTCTTTTTCTTCACGGGTAAATGCGATATCACTCATATTATTCCTTCTTTTATAACGCTTTAAATATTATGTTATTCACTTATCCCAGCCGACTGACTACCTGCCTATCGGCTATTAATGGCACACTACCGTTAGTACGCTACTCACGGTCATCTTAATTTTTTTGTATTAAGCTTCGAACTAATATCGTTTTCGCTGACTTCACTTTGAACCCTATGCTTAATTACTGATTTTCAGTAACGAGCATTCCAAATGCAAAGTCTAACTGTCCTTGCGCTAAAAGCGTTTCTGCAGGAGTTTGCACAAACTGTTTTGAATAACTACCTTAAATTGATGTAGCTATTTCACGTATTTTTGAAGTCAACAATGAATATTTAACTATTATCGGTATCACAGCGACGATTGCGCTTTATAGCTTACCTGCTTGTGCTAACTCTAGTAAGCCTTTAAATGATAAATCATTTCCTCTTGGAATAGAGAAAAGGTATGAACGGACGAGTGAATTACCGCCGGGATGGCAGAAAAAAATAACCGTTGGAAAAGGTTAAGATCATGACATTTGTGACCAAGTCCGTATAATTGTGTCGTGAGGTAAAGACGGGATGATAACGGTTCATACTGAAAATAAGGTAATACGCCTTACTCAAGCCACCAGGAAAATTGTGGAGATTTTAGATTAATCTTACTCGCACCTAGATAAGGAGCTCTTTCCGTGGCGCTCTTAACTCACTTTCACTTATGGCTTACTATCAAGATTTGAAAATTGACTTGCCTCAACTCACCAGTAGTATCTGTTGTAAACCACAGCCTTTTTAGCCCGCTGGTAATAATGTAGATCCCCCAAGGGTGTACGAAGCAAAAACATTTTTGCAATTACATGTTCAAGGCTCCTCAAAGAATAACAACATTTCATTTTCTGAATGATATGCACACAGCCCTAATTGCAATAAAAAACAGGAATAAAAAATGGCAGCAAACGCACTGTTTAAGCCTTATTCGCAAGGCAATTTATCGTTGACAAATCGCATTGTCATGGCGCCTATGACTCGTCAATTTTCGCCGAACGGTATACCTACCGCCGATGTAGCAGGTTATTATAAACGCCGCGCTCAAGGTGGAACTGGTTTAATCATTACAGAAGGCACTACGGTTAACGACAAAGTCGCTACTATGGATGCAAACATCCCTCAATTTCACGGAGACGAAGCCTTAGCCGGTTGGAAAAATGTGGTTGATGACGTTCATAGCGTAGGCGGGAAAATTATGCCACAACTGTGGCACGTGGGTATGGCACGCGTTGCAGAAAAAGCCCCCTACCCCGAGCTTCCAAGCGCTGGGCCATCGGGACTATTCAAACCTGGTAAACAGGGTGCTGAACCCATGACAGTCGAGCACATTGAATCTGTTATATCCGCATTTGCCGAAGCTGCAGCTGATGCCAAAGCTATCGGCATGGATGGGATAGAAATTCACGGAGCACATGGTTACCTAATCGATCAATTTTTCTGGGAAGGCACTAACCAGCGTAATGATAGCTGGGGCGGTAGTATGGAAAACCGCGGTCGGTTTGCGGTAGAAATAATCAAAGCCATACGCGCTGCCACTAGCCCCGACTTCCCTATTGTGCTGCGCTATTCTCAATGGAAACAGCAAGACTACACCGCTCGCTTAGCACACACACCTCGGGAACTAGAGCAGTTTCTACTTCCTCTCAGTGATGCTGGCGTAGATATTTTTCACTGTTCTCAACGCCGCTACTGGGAAAGCGAGTTTGAGTCTAGTGAACTAAACCTTGCAGGCTGGACTAAGAAAATTACAGGAAAACCCACAATTACAGTTGGTTCAGTAGGCCTTAATGATGACTTCTTCGGCGCATTTAAAGGCCAAGACTCAAGTACCCGTGCTGTTGATGACTTACTTGAGCGACTTGATGCCGGTGAATTTGATTTAGTCGCGGTTGGAAGAGCCTTATTACAGGACCCCAACTGGGCTAATAAGATTAAAGAAAACCGAACAGATGAACTAGAACAGTACTCTGGCAAGGCCCTAGCTACACTATCCTAGTTTTATAATCAAATTGCATTGACGTATAGCGTAACATCTCAACTAGCACCTCTCACGGTGCTAGTTGTTTTTAAAAGAGATTCAAAGTTGAGCTTACTCATTGGCCTTGCAATGTAATAGCCCTGACCATAGTCACACCCCATTGCTTTGAGAATTTCAAACTGCTCTTGAGTCTCAATGCCTTCTGCGACTACTTTAATCCCAAGCTTTTTAGCCATAATAATAATAGCTTCACACAACACTTTATCGTTACTGACGTCTGTCATCGATTTGACAAAACTTTTATCGATTTTAATAAAATCGGTAGGGAATTTTTTCAGGTAAGAGATAGAAGAATATCCCGTACCAAAATCATCAAGGGCGATATCAACACCAGCTTGCCTAAACTGAAACAACTTTTTAGAGACATCTGCATCAGCTTTCATCAATAGGTTTTCCGTCACCTCAAGTAAAATTGAGCTTGCTGAGACTTTCTTTTCAAGTAATTTGTTCAGCCAATCAGTAATATTCGACTCTTGATGAAAATAATGGGACGGTGATGTATTTATACTGATTTGAAGGTCATGGCGATAAAGCGCCTTCCAATACTTTACATTCCTGCATACTTCATCAAAAACCCAGTCGCTTATTTCGATAATTAAACCCGACTCTTCTGCCAACGGAATAAATTCATCGGGTGGAATTCGTCCTCTATGAGGGTGCTGCCATCGAAGTAAAGCTTCCGCTTTTAGAACCTCACCACTACTAAAAGTCGTAATAGGCTGGTATTCAATGAAAAGTTCTTCGTTTCTAACTGCATAGCGGAGATCATTTAAAAGAGACAGCCTTTTTACTGCTGCATCATGCATATCCAAGGTATAGTATTTGTAGCTATTTTTACCCGACGCTTTTGCTTTGTACATCGCTTGATCAGCGTACTTCAACAAGTCTTTAGTGTTATCAGCATCATTTGGATACAAAGTCACCCCTAAACTACCGCTTGTATGCACCCGTTCGGCATCAATAAGAAACGGCACAGCTATCACTTCGAGAAGCTTACTTATTACATCGTCTACAGAACTTAGATTAGTGATGCCATTAAAAATGATAACAAACTCATCACCACCCAGCCTAGCAACCGTATCGTTAGCGCGTACATTTTGCGTCAGACGCTTAGCACACTCTTTCAGTAGTTCATCGCCTACATCATGACCGAGGGTATCATTTATATCTTTAAAGTTATCAAGATCAAGAAAAAGAACCGCAACCTTGTCATTTCCTCTTTCAGCTGCCTTAATCGCTAAGTCGAGATGATCAAGCATAAGGTTTCTGTTGGGTAGCCCGGTTAGCGTATCGAAGTTGGCTTGCTTCCAGATTAGGTCGTTAGCTATTTCTCTTTCTATCGCTATGCTTGCAATATGGGCAAACTGCTCTATCAGAATAACTTCTTCAGAGGTCGGTATTGCTTTATAACTATGGTAGATTGCAAAGGTGCCGATTACATTTCCATTCGCACCTCTGATGGGTTGAGACCAACAAGACGCTAACCCCGCCCTCGCAGCCAATTCGTGGAAGCCATCCCAATAGGGGTGTGTACTAATGTCTTCCACAACTGTGGGGCGGTTGGTAGCCGCTGCGTTGCCACAAGAGCCTACGCCATGCCCAATTTGAAGCCCATCTATGGCTTCGTTGTAAAAATCGGGTAAGGAGGGTGCAGCACCTTTTCTAAGTTTGCCCTCTTGCAGGAGTAAAATACTACAGAGCTTATTCGGATACTCTCCTTCGATAGCCTCAACTATATCAAATAGTACACTGTGAAGAGATTCTGCATTTACTACTTTCTCCAGAATTGCACTTCTAACTCGTGTAATTTTTTGTGTTTGCTCGAGTTGGTCTTGGTACTCAGTAATTTGCTTTGATAGTTCTGCGTGTTCTTCTCTACAAATTTCTGCGTTTGCGAGCTCAGCTAGCTTTTCAAGCTGAAAAAGTTGGCTTTCATTAAAGTCATGTGGCTCTGTGTCAAGTACACATAAAGTACCTACAGCGCAGCCATCTACAACAAGCTTTATTCCTGCGTAGAAGCGAATATGGGGTTCACCTAAAACAAACGGATTATCTTTAAAGCGCGCATCTTTTTGGGTGTCAGGAACAATTAATGGGTCCTTTTCACAAATGGTGTGGCTGCAAAAGGCAATATCGCGAGCGGACTCTTTAATCTCAAGATTAACTGAAGATTTAAACCACTGTCTATCGCTATCAATTAGCGTGATCGTCGCGAATCGGCAATTAAGCACACTGCTCGCTAAACCCGTAATGCGATCAAAACGCGCTTCACACGGCGTATCTAATAGCGCTAATCCCTTGAGGGCAGATATTCTCTCGAATTCATTATCTAATACTCCAGAAATTACCACTCTACGCTCCAATAAACCTTACGCTACTCGCCGATGTTTGTTTTAACGCTATATGCATTACCATGGGTTAGAATTTAGCATTATCGTTGGTTATAGAACATTTCTCTTTAGTCTATAAGATAGGCTAATCATTATATTTTTCGCAATCGGCTAAACAGATACAGATTCATTAGGGCAGGTCACCAGTACGCACAAGTTAGTCCCCTGAAAATTCAAAATACAGTTCAGAGCTAATTACTTCTTTATTACCAAGTAAATGCCACCCAGCGTCATGATAGAAGCGATAACAACCTGAATGTTAAGTTGCTCACCAAGTATAGCCCATCCCATCAAAGTTGCGATTACTGGAACGCTTAACTGAACAGTGGCAGCAGTAGTTGATTTAATAACTGGCAGCACGCTATACCAAATTGCATAACCACATCCTGATGCCACAATGCCAGAAACAAGTGCTAATAAGGCGCCAGTATTGTCGAACACTAATACACGACTATTGAGCGATAACAGGCACCCAACTAATGGGATACATAAGATTGATGCGTATATAAAGTTGCCCGATGTAGCAAACAATGCGGACTTACTTTTTTTGCCTAATAGCGAATACACACCCCACGCAATACCTGCGGTGATCATGATTATGCCAGCTAAAAGTGGCGGCGCCGATGCACTCGGCAGCAATAAAATTACTAGACCGGCGAATGCTAAAAGAAAGCCTAGCCATTGAAAACGCTTAAACCGTTCTCCTCTTGCTAGGCCAAAGCTAATCATAGTTAGCTGAACTGCGCCGAATAACAACAATGCCCCAGTGCCAGTAGCCATAGAAATATAGGCATATGAAAAGCATAGTGCGTACAAAAACAATGACACGCCACCGAGGAAGGTTGCATTACTTTTTAGGTTCACCCAAAGGCTTGAATCCCCTGCTGCTTTTCGCAAAGAAAAGAGCGACAATAACGTGAGTGCTAATGCACCGCTTATTAAGCGCAACGCGGTAAAGCTAGCGGGGTCGATATCTGTATTTGCCAGCGCCATCCTGCACAGTAACGAATTTGCAGCAAAAGCAACCATTGCTACCGTGACTAAAGAAAGTGTTTTAAACAATGGCCGCTCCTTTGCGCATATCTCTATTTCTAGATATTCATTCTTTTAAAGAATGTATCGTTAAAATAATAACTTAAAAAGATTTTCTTCAAATAACCAACTTTTAAATGTTAGTCATAAAGGCTTAAACAAAAAAGAGGACCTGAAGGTCCTCTTTTATTCAAACTACACGCAGGTCTGTATCTACAGAGACAAACCTAAACGCTCAGCAACTTCAATGTAAGTTTCTACAACCGAGCCAAGCCCCTGTCTAAAGCGGTCCTTGTCCATTTTCTTACGGGTTTCTTTATCCCACAAGCGACAGCCGTCAGGAGTAAACTCATCGCCTAACACGATGTTGCCGTCTTTATCGACACCAAACTCTAGTTTGTAGTCAACAAGCAACATACCTGCTTCGTCAAACAATGCTTTAAGTACATTGTTCACT
>JAXHTT010000178.1:0-6809 GCA_034190055.1 Pseudomonadota bacterium
GGTGATATGGGGGAGCTTAAAACCCTTCCCGAAGATGCCCGCGTTTTACCGCTGGTTACCTCTACGGTGGATAACTGCTTGGGCCGCGATTGCCCAGATTATGAAGATTGCTACTTGGTAAAAGCGCGCAGAAAGGCGCTGGATGCTGATATTATTGTGGTAAACCACCACCTTTTCTTTGCTGATATGGCACTGAAAGACACAGGGTTTGGCGAACTTATCCCAGAGGCTGATGCGATTATTTTTGATGAGGCTCATCAAATTCCTGATATTGCGAGTGACTATTTTGGTGAGTCACTTTCAACAAGACAAATTCACGATATTGCGAAAGATATCACGCTCTTGTTCAGAACAGTGCTAAAAGATGCAGGGCAGCTAGATAAAGCGGCTGACAAATGCAGAATGATTGCCTCTGATTTACGCTTATTGTTCCCGGACACGGCTGAACGCGGCAACTGGGCCGAGGCGCTAGATCGTGACGATGTACGCATGCAGGTAGGCAAACTGGCCGAAGCCCTTGGCGTATTGCACGAAGTGTGTAAGCTGCATATTGGCCGCGACAAAGATTTAGACAACATGTACGAGCGTGTTGTGGCTGCGAGAGAGCAGTTAGATGCGTTAAGCGACAATAAGCAAGAAAATGTAAGTTTGTGGTATGAAACTACTCAGCGCCACCTCATTATGCATTTAACCCCCTTATCAATTGCTGCTAAATTTAGGCGTTTCGTATCATCGCCGCCGCGCGGGTGGATTTTCACCTCGGCCACCTTAATGGTAAACGGCGGTTTTGATCACTTTCAGCGCCGCATGGGCTTAGAAGACGCAGAAACGTTAGGACTAGATAGCCCGTTTAATTATCCTGAACAGGCCATGCTGTGCGTGCCCCGCTATTTACCAGAACCAAACAGCTACGCTATGCGCGAAACTTTGCTAGAAACAGCCAAACGGCTAATCAAAGCAAGTCGCGGGAGATGTTTCTTGTTGTTTACTAGTCACGCTATGCTTCGAGAAATTGCGCAGAAGTTAGAAGATGAGATAGATAATCCGCTACTGGTGCAAGGGACTACCACCAAGCAAGCATTGCTGGATGCGTACCTTGCAGATGAAAAAGCGGTACTAATGGGCACAGGCGCTTTTTGGGAAGGAGTAGACGTACGCGGCAACGACTTGGTTTGCGTGATGATTGATAAGCTGCCCTTTGCGTCACCTGATGACCCGCTGCTTCAAGCGCGTATGGAAGATGTGAAAAAGCGCGGCGCCAATCCGTTTGGTGTTATCCAGATTCCCCAAGCGGTTATCACCTTAAAGCAAGGCGCAGGGCGTCTAATACGAGATCCGTCTGATAAAGGTGTACTGGTTATCTGTGATAACCGGTTAGTAACAAAACCTTACGCCAAAACCTTCGTCGGTAGCTTGCCCGATATGAAGCGAACAAGAAGCTTAGACGAAGTAGAAACATTTTTAGCTGGCATTGATGAAGCCTAAGTTAAAATACTGAAAATGCAGTTGAAGAGAGCTCATTCTCTAACGCTTTTTTCAGTTGATATGAAGTAAGAGAAAAACATGAATATTTTAGCTATAGATACGGCAACTGAAGCATGCTCGGTAGCGCTTCAGTATAACGACACTGTTATTACGCGTTTTGAAATATGCCCTCAGCAGCATAGCCAACGTCTACTTCCCATGGTGGATGATGTGCTAAAAGAAGCACAGGTAGCCCTTAGCGACCTTGATTTGTTGTCTTTTGGTCGAGGCCCCGGAAGCTTTACCGGAGTTCGCATAGCTACGGGTATGATCCAAGGGCTTGCGCTAGGAACTGGGCTAAAAGTCGCCGGTGTAAGTACCCTTGAAGCTATGGCGTTTGAAGTGGCGAGTAAAGCCGAAAACCGAGAGGCGATGATCGCTGTTGCATCGGATGCACGCATGAATGAAGTGTATTTTGCTGTTTATAAGCAGACAAAAGAAGGTGTTTTACTCACTATTGAAGAGCAAGTTTGTCCACCGGAAGTAGCTATTGAGCAGCTAAACGCCCTGCGAGAAAATAGCAGCGCGGCTGTGATTGCCGTTGGAACAGGCTGGTCTGCTTATGATGAGCTTACGAAATGGAAGTCTGAAGTAATTGGAGAATCAACGAGTGACGTTACCCTCCCAAACGCGCAATTCATGTTAAAGCTTGCACAAGATGCTTATGGCAAAGGTGATGTGTCTGAAGCTGTGAATGTGGAGCCTGTTTATTTACGCGATAAAGTAACGTGGAAGAAGTTACCGGGAAGAGGGTAGTAGTACTAAAAGGCGTGCCTTGTTAAAGCAAACGAAATACTGGGGTTTGCTCTTATCTGGTACGCTTTTTGCGTATCTAACCTCGTATGATTATCAATAATAATTTCGCACTACCGTCCTCTGAACCTTCGCAAGGACGAGTCGCAAAGATCAACAAAGACCCCGAACAGCAAAGCAAGGGGCAGAGTGAATCGTCGGTAAAGGCGATCGTTGTTACACCCGATGAACAGGGTACGGATAACGCCAAGGCCTACCAGCAATTTATCCGCGAGGATGGCAATACTTATTCTCAAAATGCGATAGCCTCTTACACCAGCTTTGAAAAACAACAGCAGCGTGAATCTATCCAATCAATGTTCGGTGTAGATATCTACGCATAATCTCTTGCAAGCTGCTGCTTTTTGCCTTGTACATTAATTCTAACAAATTGTTAAATTTCGCAAACAGGCTTGAACAAAACCTAGTATATCTGCTCTAAAGTGTGTGTATTACAGATACGCTTTCTTATTTATGCGTTAGATTAGTTGAACGACAGTGGCTGTC
This sequence comes from Pseudomonadota bacterium, assembly GCA_034190055.1. Lineage (GTDB taxonomy): Bacteria > Pseudomonadota > Gammaproteobacteria > Enterobacterales > Alteromonadaceae > Alteromonas. The sequence continues at coordinate 2,824 of JAXHTT010000178.1, forward strand.
GTTTCATAATAATGCTAATGTTTGGTTGCTGGAGTGCGGTTTTTCTTTGTAACTTAAAGAGATACGTAAAGGTATATAAGAGTTTTTAGATGTGTATCGCACGTGGACTTCATTTGGAACACTTGCTGTTTTATTTGTAATCCATACAAGCGCAACATTTTTTCTAGGGTTCACAGGAGCGCTTTAATGTCTCGTTATTTAGTTTTACTTACGGTCATGTTGTTTACTGGCTGTACCATAGTTCCAGACAGTATCGATGTACCAGAGGGCACACAGTTAGTCAGCTACTCTAAAGCGGTCACTTCCGGTGCTAATGCGCAAGGTCAAAAAGCGCGTTGGGGGGGGATGATTGTAGGTGTTGAAAATAAGCCTAACAAGACTCTTATCGAACTTGCCCACTTCCCTTTGAACCACTACGGTAAACCTTCCACTAACGGCGAAACGTCGGGTCGTTTCAAAGTTCAAATAGACGGGTTTGTTGACCCTATTGTTTTTGAAGAAGGACGCTCTGCAACATTTTTAGGTAGCATTACTGTGCCAACTGCGGGTATGGTGGGCGAGCAACCTTACATCTATCCAACGATTATCGCAGATGACTACCATATGTGGAGAAAGCAAGAGGTTTACGATGTAAACACTTATTTCTTTAATTACCATACAGGGTGGTACTCGCCATTTTATCGCTTTAATGGACCATGGATGTACCCACACTTCAATGGACCGTGGATGTACCCACACTTTAATCGTACTCGCATCATCCGCTATCAAAACGCGCCTAGTAAGGCCAAAATGCCATCTCGGAAAACAGGCGATAGCAAAGCAAAGAAGACGTCTGCTGCGCAGTCCATGCAAAGGCACTAACATAAATAGTAGTTATTTATAAAGCGGCATATTTTTGCCGCTTTATGCTTTTTTTGCGGAATAAAAGAATAAGGGAGGCGGCAACTATTTGCCTGCATGGAGTGTTATGATTGAAACAGAATTTAACATTGGGGCATTACACTTAGCAGCGCTAGACAATCAAGGTGCTGGTAAGGTTGTAATTGGTTTACACGGGTATTTGGATAACGCAGAAAGCTTGAGATTGCTTGCGCCTTATCTGCAATCCCACCGCTTTATTGCAATCGATCTTGCAGGCCATGGTCGTTCATCTCATCGCGTGCATGGAGCGCATTACAACCAAGCAGATTACCTGCAAGACTTGTACGCCTTAATTGAGTCCCAAAATTGGGAAGAGGTTATTTTACTGGGACATTCACTTGGGGGAATCCTTGCTAGCTTATTCGCCGCTCTCTTCCCAGATAAAGTCTCTGCCGTTATTAGTATTGACGCATGCGGCCCGCTTACAGAAAGTGAAGAGACCACTACATCGCAAATGCGTGAGTCTATTATCAGTCGCCATGCTAAATCTCGCAATAAGTTACGCATCGTCGATTTAGAAGATGCCGTAAAAGCGAGATGCAAAATTTCAGATATTCCGGAAGAGCACGCTCGTTCAATATTATCTAGAAACTTAACTCAAGATGCAGGCGGACACTGCTTTTGGTCAAGCGATCCTAAACTACGTACAAAATCATCGCTAAGGTTCACAGAAAAACAGGCAGAAACTCTCATGCGTGCTATTGTATGTCCTGTACTTTTTATCGGTGCATCTAATAGCTTTAAAAATCTCGAGTCAGTCTTTCCAAAAAGGAAGGGATGGTTTTTAAATGCACAATACGAACAATTAGTAGGCGGTCATCATATTCACATGGAAAATACTGATGATGTAGGGCTATTAATTCGCAATTTTGTTGAGCAATTGTAAATTGTGGCGTTTATTTTTTTTTACACTTCCTATACTATTCGCAAGTTATCAGACCAGTTACATGGGCACGTCTTCAAAAGTGCTCATTAAATAGTATAAGAATAAAGTAGAGGAGGTTTTGGTGGAAAAAACCTGGCTTAAGCATTACGACCCTCGCGTTTCCGCAGAAATCGATGCCGATCGTTACGCATCTGTAGTAGACATTTTCGAGCAGTCGGTTAAGAAGTTTAAAAACAAAGAAGCCTTCATTAACATGGGGCACTCAATTTCGTTTGAGGAGCTAGATACCTTATCAGCGCAGTTTGCTGCGTACCTACAGTCTAGCGGCTTAAAACGCGGTGATGCTGTGGCAATTATGATGCCTAACCTCCTTCAGTATCCTGTTGCTATGTTTGGGATATTGCGCGCAGGTATGGTTGTGGTTAACGTCAACCCTCTTTATACCGCTCGCGAGTTGAAGCACCAGCTAAACGATGCCAACGCTAAAGCTATCGTTATAGTCGAGAACTTCGCTTGTACCCTTGAAGAGGTCATTGCAGATACTAACCTACAAGAAGTCTTTTTGACTTCACTGGGTGATATGTTGCCTGCTCCTAAGCGATGGGTTGTCAACGCGGTGGTTAAGTACGTTAAAAAGATGGTGCCTTCATTCAACCTGCCTGAAACGACTTCGTTTATGTCGGCGGTTAAGAAAGGTCAGTCTCTTAAGTATACGCGGCCAGACATCGACAGCGGCGACTTAGCATTTCTTCAGTATACAGGTGGAACAACCGGCGTTTCTAAAGGTGCGATGCTTACTCACCGCAATATGGTGGCAAACTTAGAGCAAGTGTCAGGCATTCTAGAAACCGTGATTGAAGAAGGCGAAGACTTTGTTGTTACTGCGCTTCCGCTCTATCACATCTTTGCGCTTCTGGCGAACTGCTTGGTGTTTGTTAAATATGGTTGCCGCAACTTACTTATTACCAACCCCCGCGACATGCCAGCTTTCGTAAACGAACTTAGCAAATATCCGTTTACCATTCTACCTGGCGTAAACACGTTATTTAATGGCTTGCTAAATACGCCTGGGTTCAGCGAACTTGATTTCAGCAAATTTAAGTTTGGTTTGGGCGGCGGTATGGCAGTTCAGCGTCCTGTTGCAGAAAAGTGGGAAAAAGTAACCGGTACTGTGCTTCTCGAAGGCTACGGGCTGACTGAGTGCTCTCCTGTGGTTGCGGTAAACCCACCACAGATTGAAGCATATAAAGGCGCAATCGGTATGCCTGTACCTTCTACGGATATCAAGCTTTTAGATGACGACGGTAACCCTGTCGAAAAGGGGGAGCCTGGTGAAATGTGGGTGAAAGGTCCTCAGGTAATGAAAGGCTATTTGAACCGCCCAGAAGCAACAGAAGAAATTCTAAAAGACGGTTGGTTAGCTACAGGTGACATTGCAACGGTAGATGATGAAGGTTACTTCTATATTGTTGACCGTAAAAAGGATATGATCCTAGTGTCAGGCTTTAACGTGTTCCCTAACGAGATTGAAGAAGTTGCAGCAATGCATGACGATGTTGTTGAAGCGGCTGCGGTTGGGATTCCTCACGAAGTCAGCGGTGAGGTTGTAAAGCTATTCGTAGTTAAAAATAACGATTCGCTCACTGAAAAAGATGTTATCGCGCACTGCCGTAATCATTTAACAGGTTACAAAGTGCCTAAGCAAGTTGTCTTTAAAGATGACTTACCAAAAACCAATGTAGGTAAAATACTGCGTCGGGAGCTTCGAGACTAATTTCATTGAAATAGTTTTTTGAAAGCCGGCGTTAGCCGGCTTTTTTATTACTGTGCAAAAATATGCAATATCAATTAATTACAACAACTGAACAACTCGAAAAAGTGTGCACTGCAGCACAACGTCAAGAGGCAGTAGCCTTAGACACAGAATTTGTAAGAACCAGAACCCTTACTCCTCATCTAGGCCTCATTCAACTTTATGATGGCCATCAACTTGTGCTTATTGACCCGCTTGCTATAGATAACATGGGCCCGTTTATCGAGCTTATGGAAAATACCGAAGTAGTAAAAGTACTGCACTCGTGTTCAGAAGATATAGAGGCGTTTCTTACCGCCTTCGATACGGTACCAACGCCGGTATTTGATACACAGTTGGCAGGTAGTATTTTGGATATGGGGCCAT
>JAXHTT010000179.1:0-6803 GCA_034190055.1 Pseudomonadota bacterium
ACAAGCGCGATATAAAATATTAGGCAGTGAGATGACTTGAGTACGGGTAACATCCCTAGGTTGTATTTAATCTTTATGTTAGATTAATCCAATATTTTTTAATCCCTTTTTGAATAATTGCGAGATATCCATGAAATGGCCTAATCTTAAGCACCTGCATTACTTGGTGACGCTACATCAAGAGCAACATTTTCATCGTGCAGCCCAGCGCTGTAATGTGAGTCAGTCAACACTAAGTACGGCTATTCAGAATTTAGAAGAACACTTTGGAAGCCAGCTTTTAGAACGTGAACACAAAACGTTTGTGTTTACTTCATTGGGTTTAGACATTGTAGAGCGCAGTAAGGTGCTGCTACAAGAAGCCGGTGAGCTGGTGGAGTACGCGCAAAACGCGGGTAACTGGCAACGAGGCACATTAAAGTTAGGCGTTATTCCTACTATCGCGCCATTTCTTTTTGAAGGCATGATGGGCGCGTTCTCTGCATTTCTACCTGAAATCAATTTAGAAATGCAAGAAGACACCACAGAGAAATTGCTACAGCAATTGACCGACGGAAGGTTAGACTTATTGATCTTAGCGCTTCCAATGGAAACTCCTGGATGCAAACAAATGGTTTTGGGGCACGACCCATTTCACTTCATCGCTCATGAAGATATGGTGGAACAACTGCCTAACCCAGTGGATATTTCAACTTTGCCTAAAAAGAGTATTTTCTTACTTCAGCAAGAACACTGTATGACAGGTCACGCCGTAAGTGCGTGCAACCTTCAGCATAGCGACCAAATTAGCAGTGTGGCAGCAAGTAGTCTCCATACTTTGGTGCAACTAGCGAATAGCAAAATGGGCTACACCTTTTTACCTGAACTGGCGATCAATCAATCCATTCTTGAGCACACCGGTCTTAAAAGCTTCCCAGCCGAAGAACAGGGTTTTAGAGAAATTGGATTAGTATGGCGTTCAGGCACAACGCGTATGCAGCTGTTTCGTCGTATTGGTGAAATTATCTCGCCTCTGCTGCCAAAGCCAACGTTAAAATAGTTTTTGCCTTACAGCATGCGCGGCTTAGCATTATTATTGCCGCGCGTTTTTAATGGCTTACATTTTAGGTGCGATATGCCCTAATTCTGCAGCCCATGTGAGCTCGGATCGTTTAAGGTTATTTGCCGAACTAGCGCCAAAGCTGTGTAGCGCATTGTAAGCGCTGTTAGATGGAACACGGCAATAGTGGCAAAGAGCATAGAACAAAAGACTACAGCGGTGCTGGGAGCCATCACAGTGTAAATATATCTTGGCTCCCTCAGTCAACATTTGAGACAACTCATGAAGGTATTGATGTAGATGAACATCTTCGGTGGGGGACTCAGAAGACGGGTGTAAAAAAGGAACCCATAACCACTCTAACTCGGCTCCAATGGAACGGTCCCGAATAACCGGTGCATTTTCTTCGCTGGTCTGTACTGTAGCAATGTGAGTCACGCCAAGTGATTTAAGTCTTTCAAAATCACTTTCAACAGGTTTTTTGCCTAGGCATATATGCCCGGCGCGCAGAGAAAACCACGCGATATTCGATTTTGCTGTTGTACTGTCTTCTTTTTTCTCAGCTTCTTGCATAGCTGTGTTGTCTACAACCTTTTATTAAACGACAAAATAATAAATAGAAAAATAGTGGCAACTGCATCCGCCAATAACGAATAAATGCCAAATTGCATGGGTATACTTTACCTTTTTTGCCACATAAAAGCACACGCCTACGCTGAAACACAGCCCACCTGCTACCAGTAACCAAAGTCCAGCGCCTGGCAAGGCGACATAGAGTGGGTAAATAAGACCTAGAGCAATCCATCCCATTAATAGGTAGGTCATTACCGACACTTTTGGAAACCTGTGCTGAGCGATAAGTTTAAACGCGACGCCACCTAGCGCTAAGCTCCAAATGATAGCAGTCATGGTAATACCTAAGACGCCACCAATTGAAACCAAGAGTAAAGGTGTGTAAGTACCTGCTATCAATAAATATATTGCGCTGTGGTCGAATAACTTAAGCCACCCCTTAGTTTTTTGGTGCGAAATTGCATGGTAAAGCGTGGAGCTTAAAAAAACGAGAATAAGGGTAGAGCCGTAAATGGCGGCCGTGCTTAGCGCTAATGTATCTTCAGCGCGATACAGCATAAATATCAAACCCACGATAGCCGCGATAAAGCCAATGCCGTGAGTAATACTATTCAACCATTCTTCTAAAACAGAGTAGGCTTTGGCAGAAATAGCTTTTGTTTGTTCTTTTACGTCTGTCATCACGTCTCCTGTTTTGTAATTAGTAGAAATATGCGCACCTCTTAATTATCTATCGGTATATCTTGGACAATTATAGCGCACACTTGTTCGCTGAATATGAAAATATTAACAGAAAACGCCAATAGTCTGATGACAATAAGATTACAAAGGGACTTATAGATCGGTGCTTTCGAAGCAGCCGCCCAATTTATCCAGAAGGTGTTTTAATGTTCGACTTTCTTCTGTACTCATACCGTTGAACTTGCAGAGCATTTGCGCGGGTACTTCTTCTGCTATGGCTTTCTGTTCCTTACCCATTTTTGTAAGCTGAACACGCTTAACGCGTTTGTCTACCTCATCTTTAGTCACGACTAAAAAGCCCTTCTCTTGCAGTTTTTTTAAGATCAAAGACATGGCACCACCATCAATCACTGTTTTTTCCAGAAGCTCAGCAATAGTGATGTCATCGGTTTCCCACAGAGCCATTAAGGTTACGTATTGAGGGTAGGTAATACCTAATGCTTTGAGAAGTGGACGATAAGCGCGAGTGAATGCGTTCGACAGCGTATAAAAACGATGACAAAGCTGATTTTCCAACTTTAATAATTCTGACATAACACTTAGCCCTTATTGACACTACTTTTTGAATACGATTTATATTTTGCATACAAAGTACTTGATCTGCAACTTGGTTCGGTGTTAATTTATTTTGTATGCAAAGTAAAATAGTCATTTCACAATTAGGAGAGCAACAATGCATAAACTTCAACAAGTCGTTTATACCGGAACAGCAACAGCAACCGGCGGTCGAGAAGGTACAGCAAAATCAAGCGATGGTAATTTAGACCTTAGATTGTCTACGCCTAAAGCGCTGGGTGGCGCTGGTGGTGAAGGTACGAACCCTGAGCAGATGTTCGCGGCAGGCTATTCGGCGTGCTTTATTGGTGCGTTAAAACATGTGGCAGCATCGCAAAAAATAAAGCTGGCTGATGACATTAGCGTAACGGGTGACGTATCGATTGGCCCCATTGAACAAGGCTTTGCTATTGCGGTTAAATTGACGGTAGATTTAGCTGACATGGACAAAGCACAGGCACAAAGCTTAGTCGATACTGCCCATCAAGTATGCCCATATTCAAACGCGACCCGCGGCAACATTGAAGTAGAAATTAGCCTAGCTTAAATTTTTCTACCACGTGTTTAGGCGTTAACGCCAATAAACACAGATAGAAACGCCCGCCACTGCGGGCGTGCTTATCCAATTAGATTCGCCAGTCATATAACAGCTTGATACACTAAATTAGTATTAATCATCCTTTAGGAAGTTATATGAAAAAGTACGGATTACTGGCTACATTCGTATGCGCGCCTGCGTTATTCGCGTGCAGTGACAATAGCAATGTAGACACAGCAACGACAGCAAAAGAGCAAGCCGCTAATGTAAGCGAAGATTCAAACGCTACAGATCAAAATGCTCAAGTAGAAAATACCCATGTAGAAAGCCGGGCTGATGCAGCCATTGCCTCTGGCGTAGATTACCATTCTTTCGCGAACCCAAGTGAAGTCAAGGTTACCCATTTAAGCCTAAATTTAACTGCTGACTTTGAGAACAAGCAGCTTGTTGGTGACGTAACTCTTGATGTAAAGCGCATAAAGCCTGAAAACAACACATTAGTACTAGATACCCGCGCTCTAGATATTAAGAGTGTAACCGTTGAGGGTGAGAGTGTTCCCTTTGAAATGGGAGAGGCGGACGCTGATTTAGGTACGCCTCTTAAAATTACACTGCCTGGCGCGGCAGACTCAGTGACGGTAGCGTATTCAACCTCGCCAGACGCGTCTGGCGTACAATGGCTAACGCCAGCACAAACTGCCGGTAAAAAGCACCCTTTCTTGTTCACTCAGGCACAAGCGGTTCATGCGCGAAGCTTTATTCCACTTCAAGATTCTCCGCAAGTACGGGTTACTTATGACGCAACCATTAAAACACCTGAAGCACTATTGGCGGTGATGAGTGCGTCGAACGACCCTACTACCGCGCGGGATGGAGAATATGAGTTCACCATGCCGCAACCTATTCCTTCGTATCTTATTGCTTTAGCAATCGGTGATTTGAAGTTTAAGGCCATGGGGGAGCGTACGGGTGTGTATGCAGAGCCCGCACTTCTTGAAAGCGCCGCAAAAGAATTTGAAGATACCGAAGCCATGTTAGAGGTAACCGAAGAAACTTATGGTCCTTATCAGTGGGACCGTTACGACCTTCTTATTCTCCCGCCGTCGTTCCCGTTTGGTGGTATGGAAAACCCTCGATTGTCGTTCATCACGCCGACAGTTATCGCAGGGGATAAAAGCTTGGTGTCGTTAATTGCCCATGAGTTGGCGCACAGCTGGTCTGGTAACACAGTGACAAACGCTACATGGCGCGATCTGTGGTTAAACGAGGGCTTTACAACGTACTTAACTTACCGAATTATGGAAATGATCTACGGTCACGATCGTTTTAAAAAAGAAGCGGTGCTCGGTTATCAAGACCTGGAAAATGATGTTGCTGCATTAGAGGAAAATGATGAGATCCTTGCCATCGATCTTCGAGGCCGTAACCCAGACGATGTTTTCTCTAATATCCCTTACGAAAAAGGCGCGCTCTTCTTGCGTGAAATAGAACAGAAGATTGGTCGCGAAAACTTTGATGCATTTTTAATGCAATACTTCAAAGACTTTGCTTTTAAGAGCATTACCACCGACACGTTTATCGCTTATTTAGATGATACCTTGTTAAAGCAATACCCAGATAAGTTAGACGCAGATCGCATCCAAACGTGGATCTTTGAGCCTGGTATTCCACAAGGTGCACCAAAGCCAGAGTCTGATGCTTTCACAAAAATTGATGAGACACGAAGCGCGTGGCTATCTGGCGATGTGAAAGCGGTGGATATTGAAACCGCGCAGTGGACTGTACACGAGTGGCTATATTTCCTTAACAACATGCCTGAATCGCTAAGCAACGCACAGCTGGCTGAGCTAGATTCAGCGTTTTCACTCACCTCGACGAAAAACAACGAAATTGCGCATAGCTGGTTGATGATCGCAGTAGAGAATAACTATCAGCCTGCCTATGATCGTTTGTATAGCTACTTGGTGTCGATAGGGCGCAATAAGCTTGTTAAGCCCCTTTATCGCGAGCTATCAAAAACACCTGAAGGCAAAGCGTTTGCAAAGCGCGCTTTTGAAGAAGCCAAATCGGGCTACCACCCACTTACGGTGAAAGCCAATGAAGGCTATGTGAATTGATCATCAGTTGTTCTGTTAAGTTAGTAACAATTAAAGCAGCGCATTAGGCGCTGCTTTTTTATTTCTACTAAGAGTAAAACTCATATATAAAAATTGAACGATTGTTCAAAAAGGCGATCTTAAAGTTAGAACAAGCGTATTAACGTTACCTAGTGCCGTTTACCTAGTGTAAGTAAAGTGCAGCTGAGCAGCTTATTTGCTAGCCGCACGCTGAAGGATTTGAATTAATCGTTAAGGAGTTTTTATGTATACACAAAAGATGCACCCAGCTACTACTTTTCCTGAAGTAAAAGCGACGTTATCAACTGGCGAGACAATATCGCTGTCTGACAAGGGCGAAGGATGTGACTGGAAGATGGTAGTTGTTTATCGTGGCAAGCACTGCCCGATTTGTACCAAATACTTAAACAAACTTGAAGATTTCACAGGTCGACTACGTGAGCTCAATGTTGATGTTGTCGCGGTAAGCGGTGACAGCAAAGCGCAGCTTGAAGAACATTTAAACGACTTATCTATCAACTTCCCGATTGCTTACGGGTTGTCGCAAAGCGACATGGAAAAATTAGGTCTATATATTTCTGAGCCCCGTTCAGAAAAAGAAACCGATCACAATTTCGCAGAGCCCGCGTTGTTTGTGCTTAACGGTGATAACGAAATTCACATTGCTGAAATCGCCAACGCGCCTTTTGTTCGCCCTGATCTAGAGCAGCTAGTATCTGGTCTGGAGTTTATTCGCAACCCAGAGAATAACTACCCTATTCGCGGTACGTTTAAAGAATAAGTCTTTAATCTATGCTCTAAAAGGAAAGCTCTAGTTTTTACTAGAGCTTTCGTATACACCATACGTGAAGAGCAAAGAGCTGACCGTGACCTCATCAGTAGTTTCCCACGTTAATTAAATTACTCATTCTCTGCTGTTATCGAAAAAGCGATAGGAGCCATCTGCTTTTTAAAGTCTTCTAGTGCCTTAAAGGGAAGTTTAATTTTTATCTTTACGCTGCTTCCGTAATCGCAATTAGCAATCTCGCCTTTAGCTTGTTCAACCAAGTGACGTACGAACTGCTCATGTTTAAAATCGATATCCACACTAAGCGGTTCTAGCTTAATCTCTTGTCTTACTTCAAGAGCATCAATGGCTTGCTGAGCTGCAGCGGAATATGCACGAACCAAGCCTCCTGCGCCTAATTTAACGCCACCAAAATACCGGGTCACAATAATCATAATATCGCCAATATCTTTG
>JAXHTT010000018.1:0-37324 GCA_034190055.1 Pseudomonadota bacterium
CCCACCGGGCTGCCTGAAATCAAATGCTTGGGAGGGAAGGCGGGGTATTCAGAAAGCAATTTTCTCGCGATCGCTGATACCCAGATTCTTCCAGATCTTCAGGCTCGGCTCCGTCTGGTTCAGGGTATAGAAGTGCAGCCCCGGCGCGCCGGTTCGGGGGTGTGTATGTTAAGCGGACGTTTATCAATGCCCGCTTTTTAGGAAGGGGTCAGTAATGTGAGCGATAGAAACGGCTTAAAGCCGACTAGAGGTGAAGCAAGTTAGTCAAGTTCAACTTGATAGTGATAGTGATCGGTTCTGCATTTACTCTCTCGATACTCTATTAGCTTGCCATCGATGGACTCAGTGACGCGAGTGACCAAAAGCAAGGGGGTGCCCTTCTCAACGCCTAAGCTTTTTGCGTCACTTTTCGTTGCGAGCACAGCTTTGATGCTGTCACGGGTTTTAAACACGGTTTGGTTATAATCCGTTTGATAAAAGTGATACAGGGTATGCGGAATATCTTCGCGCTGATGGATTTCGGGAAACATTTTGAATGGCAAAAAAATCGTTTCTAGCATACAGAATTCGTTTTCAAGTATGCGTCTGCGTTTAAGTTTTACGGTTTTATCTTTCGCAGCTATAGCAAGGGCTGCCTGGACCGTTTCATTTGGATCAACCAGCTCTTTACTGATGAGCTCTGCTTTAGGTAAATCGGCGCCTTTTCCGTCAGCTTGCAACGGAAAGAAACGAAATAGTGCATCTTGAGCGGTATGTTCAGAAACGAATGTACCCACCCCTTGCCTGCGGGTTACAATTTTGGTGTCAGTTAGCAGTGTCAACGCTTTGCGAACGGTTCCCTGACTCACTTTAAACTCATCTGCAAGTTTAAACTCACTTGGCAGCATCTCACCAGGTTGCCATCGACGCTCGACAATAAGCTGTTTAATGTATTCAGCTACCTGTTGATACAGAGGCTGGAAGGCAAGACTTGGACCGCTGAGTTTGTGATCGAATTGAGATGAAGACATGAACCCTAACCTAAACGCTTAATTATTGTTTTTATATCATACACAAGAGTTATAGCGCATTTTTGACTTAAATCACATACATCGTAGGAATAACATACATGCTCCTGGAAACACTGCTCCCCATGTTCGCACTTTTAGGTCTTGCAACACTCCTGCAGACGTTAAGCGGGTTCGGCTTTGGGCTTATGGTGGTGTCTAGCTTTACCTTGTTTGGTATTTTACCCCTCACTGCGACCACATTTATGGTGAGCTTTTTGAGCCTTTTTAACTCCGTGAGCCTAGTGGCAAGAAATATCGAACAAATCAATAAACGTGCTTTTACCGTTCTGCTTCTTAGCGGCATTCCTTTTATGGGCATAGGGTATGCGCTGTTAGAGTATTTATCTGTTGGCATGGCAACATGGCTTAATCTGTTGCTTGGGGTCGCCATTTTAAGTTGCTGTGGACTTTTACTGGTTAAAAGAAAACGTGGGCAGCCCTCTGGTAGTGCATTTGGTTTTGCTGTTGCGGGCGGCCTAGGCGGAATGTTAGGTGGGCTTTTCTCTACATTCGGTCCGCCGGTGGTTTTTCAGTGTTACAGACAAGCTTGGCCAATTAACGAAATTAGAATTACGCTTCTCGCCGTGTTCAGCATAACCTCATTATTGCGCTTGGCTATAATACCCTTTGGAACTTTGCCATCTAGCGAGGTTTTTGTTTCCGCAGTCTTTGCCATCCCGGTAATTCTCATTTTCACAAGAATAGGGCGAATGCTTGCAGCGCGCGTACCCGCCGCCTCTGTAAGGCTATTAGCGTTGACGATGCTCGCGTTGAGCGGCATAACACTTATTATTAAAAATATCAGTGTCTAATGTCTCAACATAAACATGAGACAAGCATACTGTGGCGCAGCTTTGCTCTAATAATAGGGTCAGTGTAACTTCAACTAGACGTCTAAATAAAAAGACAGAGCCCCGACCTAAATCTTTATAATTTGATAATTGCAGATTGACACCCAAGTTACATTTCATTAACTTATGTCTTATATAAGACATCAAGGGTAATGTAGAAATGAGTAACGCTTTTTGTGTAACTGAACCAGATTGGAACGATATTGAAGCTGCTGACATCACCGAGCAGCCCTTTTTGTCTGACGATAAAACACTTATCGTCCCTACGCAATACGGTGAGTTGAGCTTAAGTATCAGCAAGTTTGGCTTACGCATTCAAAGTGACGTTAACGCCACTGATGACTTTGCTATGCTTACACAGTCGCCCGATAAGCAAACGTTAGTATATTCAGGTGACAAGTCGCACAGCACGCTTGTCGCTGGCAATTATCGTTTAGAGATTTTTGCTTCTCCTCTACATTTTAAGCTGTATAAAGATGATGTGCTTGTACAACAAAGCGCTACCGACGGCCACTTTGTGCGCCAGCATCGTTTACCGCCCTTTGCTAAAACAGACAGCGGATGGTTAGTGAGCTTGGAACTTGGTTATGACGAGGCGGTTTACGGTCTTGGCGAGAAATGGGGCAAGCTTGATAAACGCGGCCAACTTATTCGTTCATACAATCACGACGCCCTTGGCGTAAACGCTGAGAAGTCGTACAAAAATACTCCGTATGCGTGGAGCCCTGAAGGTTGGAATTTATTTGTGCACACTCCAGCACCAGTCACCCATGGAGTCGGCTACGCACTTTGGTCACAGCGAGCTTACGTTTGCTTAGTTGAAGATGACGTACTCGACATGTTCTTGTTCCATCAAGACTCGCCAGCTAAATGCCTTCAGACCTACAGTGAATTAACCGGCTTTGCGCCAACGCCTCCAACATGGAGTTTAGGCGTGATTCTTTCTAAAGCGTATTATAAAGATGCTGATGAGCTGCTCGCTGTTGCCCGTGAAGTACGCGAAAAGAATATGCCCTGTGATGTAATTACCCTTGACGGTCGTGCATGGCAAGACACGGATACTCGCTTTGCTTTTGAGTGGGACCCAAAGCGCTACGAAGACCCACAGCCGGTTATTGATGAGCTCAAAGCGTTAGGTTTTAAAATCTGTGTATGGGAATACCCCATGATTTCAGTGAAAAACCCTCTTTATAAAAAAGCTGCAGAAAAAGGCTGGCTGATAAAAGATAAACGCACTGGCGAAGCGTATCGCTATGAATGGGACTTGAGCCCGTTTGGGGAAGTGCTTACGCCACTGCCAGACTCAGGTATCTTAGACTTTACCCACCCAGAAGCTTATGAGTTTTGGAAAACCTCACACAAACCTCTATTTGACCTTGGTGTAGACATGATCAAGGCCGACTTTGGCGAACAACTTGAAGACGACAATATGCTGTCGTATAGCGGTGATTCCGGCAATCGCTTACACAACGTTTACAGTATGCTCTATAACCGCTGCGTTTATGAGGCGGCTGCGGCTTACTGCAAAACGGGCCCATTCCTATTTAGTCGTTCTGCTTGGACGGGAAGCCAGCGCTATCCATCACAGTGGGGCGGCGACCCGCAAGCCGATTGGCACGGCCTCGCGGCAAGTATACGTGGCAGCTTATCCTGGGGCATGTCAGGCGGACCCTTCTTTGCTACAGATATCGGCGGTTTTTACAAAGATACCCGAGATGCAGAGCTCTATGTACGATGGGCACAAGCATCTGTATTTAGCGCCCACATGCGGTTGCATGGTATTGGCCCTCGTGAACCCTGGTCATATGGTGATGAAGCATCAGACGCCGTGTTTGAGGCATTAAAGCTGCGCTACAAGCTTATCCCTTATTTAAAAGAAACCGCAGAAAAAGCATCTCTTACGGGCTTGCCGGTTCAGCGAGCTATGGCGTTAGCCTTTCCTGACCAGCCGCTTTCTCACGCTTTTGAACAACAGTTTATGTGTGGTGATGACTTGCTGGTTGTGCCTTGTGTCGTGCCTGGCGGCAAAATTAAATACTACTTACCTAAAGGCGAGTGGGTGCGCTTTGGTACCGATGAAGTGGTACAGGGTGAACAATACATAGAAGAGATATTGGCACTTAGTGATGTTGCTGTATTCATTCAAAAAGGCTGTCGCATTGTCATGGGTCCTGATGTTCAGCATACCGATATGGATATGTCGAATATCTCGCACTGGCCAGCGTAGCGCTTAGGAGTTGTTCATGGATATTACCCTTACCCTACTGTCATGTATGGCATTTATGGCGATCGTTGCCGCTATCTCTTACATGAAAACCAAAGGGGAAGTTAACACCCAAGATGGTTACTTCCTCGCAGGAAGGGGGCTAACCGGCACCTTTATAGCCGGGTCCATGATCCTTACCAACCTCTCTGCAGAGCAGCTTATTGGCTTAAACGGCTCTGCCTTCGGCTATAATCTTAGCGCTATGGCGTGGGAGGTGACTGCAGGTATCTCTACCATAATTATGGCGCTTATTTTCTTACCCCGTTATTTAGCGGGGGCTTTTTCCACCCTACCAGAGTTTTTACGAGACCGCTTCGACGACAGCGTGCGTAGAATGACCGTAGTACTGTTTATGGTGGGCTACTCATTAGTGACTATTCCATCGGTACTTTATTCAGGCTCCATTGCAGTTTTGCGACTGTTCGATGTACCGGGCCTTTTCAACGTAAGCTATGAAATAGGCTTAGTCATAACCATTGTGATCGTGGGAACCATAGGCGCGCTTTACGCTATTTTTGGTGGCTTAAAGGCCGTAGCCGTATCAGATACCATTAACGGTGTAGGCCTTTTAATTGTGGGCTTACTAGTCCCTATACTTGGTTTAATTGCTTTAGGTGACGGAAGCTTTAGTGACGGCCTTTCAACTATAGCTACCACGGAAACCGAAAAGCTCAATGCCATAGGCGGCGCTGACGATCCTGTCCCTTTCGGCACTATTTTTACAGGTATGATATTAGCTAACCTGTTCTATTGGGGAACAAACCAATACGTTATTCAACGAACCCTAGGAGCCAAAAACCTGGTTGAAGGTCAAAAAGGCGTGTTGTTCTCTGGGTATTTTAAAGTACTCGTACCTTTTATGATGATGCTACCTGGCGTTATTGCTTACCATTTATACCAAGATGAAAACCTACAAACTATCGACCTAGCCTACCCCCATTTGGTTAAAGACGTACTGCCACAGTATTTGTCAGGTTTTTTCTTAGCTGTATTGCTTGGTGCAGTGTTTAGCTCTTTTAATTCACTGCTTAACAGTGCTGCTACTCTATTTTGCTTAGACGTTTATAAGCCCTTTAAGAAAGATAAAGTGAGTGACGAAAAGCTAATACGCGTGGCTAAGATCACCAGTATCGTAATCGCTGTGCTGTCTTTTATCACTGCGCCACTGCTTATGTTCGCACCTGAAGGCTTATGGCAAATTATTCGCATATTCACTGGGTTCTATAACATCCCTGTTATTACCATTGTGCTTGTTGGGTTGTTTACCAAGAGGGTGCCAGCCCTAGCTGCGAAAGTGGCTATTATTTTCCACGTAATCGCTTACGGTCTATTAAAGTTTGTTTGGGAAGTAGATATCAACTTTATTCACATATATGCAATCTTATTCGCTATAGAGCTGGCCATTATGTTAACGATAGGTAAGCTTTATCCGATGGCGACGCCATGGCACTTTACTCCCAAGGCCGAAGTTAATATGACCCCCTGGCGCTACGCGATACCGTGCGCCATTGTGCTCGTTGGCCTTATTGCCACGCTTTACCTGATGTTCTCTCCTGTAGGCTTTGTGGATGGTGTTAGCAGTGTATTTATACCGGCTCTAATTGGCTTATGGGCGACCTGTTTCGCTGCCATAGGCATTAGCCTTAAATGGTGGCGGGTAAAATACGAGCAAGGCCTAAAGCGCCTTGCTTCCCAACCGGCTTAAACCAAACGCTTTGCTTCTGTATAGAAAAAACACAAAAAAATTAACATAACGTTTGCAAACCACTTAACAATTGTTTAACTTAATTACTCTTATATAAGACACTAGATAAAAGATATCTTTTATCTAGTTCTCGAATAAAAATTCGCGTAGCGCTGTACCCTACGTACTAAAAATAAAAACCAAACACCGTCTACGTACAACGGTTGATATATACAAAAAATGTTGGCCATTGTTAGTTAGAGCGAGATAAGCGAAATACCCTGGAGAACAACATGAATACAAAAAGATCGATCATTAGTAAGGCGGTAACCCTTGCTATGACATCTGGATTGCTGCTTAACGCAAATGTCTATGCGCAAGATGCAGAGACTGAACAAACCGAAGCTGCAAAAGACGATAAGTCATTCGAGCAGATTGTCGTAACCTCACAGAAACGTGTGCAAAGTATTAGCGATGTTCCTGTAGCAGTATCGGTATTACGCGGTGACCAGATAGAGTCGGCTTTCGCAAACAATGTTGAAAATCTTCAAGCGCTTGTTCCATCGGTAAGCTTTCGCAAAGGTACAACAACTCGTAACTCTGCACTAACCGTTCGTGGTATTGGCACAATATCCTTTAGTATCGCTGCCGAGCCAAGTGTGGCGACTGTGGTAGATGGTGTGGTGCTAGGCCGTTCCGGACAGGCTTTTGCCGACCTATATGACGTTGACCGTATTGAAGTACTGCGCGGCCCACAAGGTACACTCTTTGGTAAAAACGCGTCAGCGGGTGTGGTAAACATTACCACAAAAGACCCGTCACAGGATTTAACCGGTAGCCTTTCTACTGAATTTTACCAAGACAATGAATACCGTTTAAAAGGCACAGTGAGTGGTGGTTTAACAGACGATCTTTCAGCTAGCTTGACCGTTTTCCAAGGTAAGTTCGACGGTTATATAGACAACGTTTATAACAATGAGACAGTAAACGGCTACGACCGCGAAGGTGCGCGGGCTGTTGTGCTTTATGAACCAACCAACGATTTAAAAGTTAAATTTATCAGCGAATTTTACAGTGCTGATGACGACTGTTGTGCCGATTTAGAAGGCGTATCAAGTGGCCGTAATCCAGACTCGGAAGCAGCACCGAGTAGCACAACCATTGCTGATGGTATTGATTTAGAACAGCGTCAAATTGACCATGATTTTGAGTCTCGTACCATCGACGACCATTCAGCCTTCTCTGTGCAAGTAGATAAAACTGTTGGTGATTATACTTTCACCTCAATTACTGCGCAGCGTTCGTGGGAAAATACTGAATTCCGCGAAGGTGACTTTACCTCGATTGCTGGCGACAGCGACCAGCCGGTTTTCGGCGTACCTTTCCAACTACACGATGTGGGTGAACAGGAGTGGAGCCAGTTTTCTCAAGAATTCCGTGTAGCCTCAAATCTAGCAGGCCCGTTTAACTTCCTAGCGGGTATGTTCTACTGGAACATGGATTCAGAACGTAACTTTACCCGCGATGCCAGCTGCCAAAACAACAATGGTCAACTTGATCAGGCACTATCTTTTTATGCTGGAAACAATCTATCAGGGGACGACCTAGCCAACGCGCTATCAGACTTAGACGCCTACGCAGACTCATTAGGTGTGTCGTGTAACGCAAACGATATCGTTTCTGCCACCGCATTTATGAGCACCGAGTTTAATAACTGGGCGGTATATGGTGATGGTACTTACGATTTAAGTGACGATATGCGCCTTATATTCGGCCTTCGTTACACTGATGATGAGGTGTCTTATAAACATCGCCGCATAAGCAACGACGAATATGGACGCCGTGGTGTTGGTGTGCGCCCTGCTACCGAAAACACGGATGCAGAAGGCGTGGTAGATGAAACCAATCTATCGGGCCGTGTTGGTCTTCAATACGACCTTGACCAAAATCAGATGGTTTATGCCACCTACTCTCAAGGCTACAAAGGCCCGGGCTTCAATGTTTACTATAACTTTAACCCAGCGAACGATGGCCGACCAATTGGCGCTGAAGAATCTGACGCTTTCGAGATAGGCTATAAGTACGCAAGCCGCGACCTATTGTTAAACGTTGCCTTGTTTAGCACCGACATTGAAGGCTTCCAAGCGAATAACTTCGATTGTTCGGACGGTGCATGTATTACCCGCCTTACTAATGCTGGTGATGTGACAACACAGGGTATTGAGCTTGATATGATGTGGAACGCAACCGACAACCTAACGCTAATCGGTGGAGCTGCATACACGAAAGCAGAAATCGATGAGTTTAACTGCCCTGAAGAAGCGACATGTACTGACCGTTCAGGTCTTGATGTTCCTTTCTCACCTGACATGAAATACTCGCTAACTGCTGAATATTTCATGGAAACCGAGCACGGATTCGATGTTTACTATAACGCATCGTATATCTACACCGACGAACAATACTCTGACTTACCGGGCAACACAGGTGAATTTAATCCGCATTCATTGTTACCTGACTACAGCATGCTTAACGCAAGCGTAAGCTTCTCATTCAAAGACGATGCATTCCGCGTATCGTTGATTGCTAAGAACTTACTTGATGAAAGCTATGCAACAACCTACAGCGGCGATAACTTCCGTTATCAAATTCCTCGTGATGCAGACCGTTACTACGGCGTAGCCTTCAAAGCACAATTCTAAACCTTCAAAGCGTGTGTGTTGAAAGGGGCGTGTATACGCCCCTCTTTTTTTGGTTGGGATAGCGCTTAAGCGGTAGTAAGCATAATTAACTACCTGCATGCCTTACCTGTATTTTTCGCGCGCTAATTTAGCTCGTCGTGCTCATGATGATGAGAGTGAGCATGCAAGTGATCACTTTCATCACGGCAGGGCTCACCCGGTAACTCAAACTCTATCGTGGTATGTGCAAGCCCAAAGGGCGCTAAACGCGCAAGAACTTCTTGTTTGAGTAGTCGCAATTTTTCATTGTCTATTGCACAGTTAATTACCACATGTGCAGTAAGCACATGCTGCTCACCGTCCAGCGACCAAAAATGCACGTGGTGGATCTCTTCAACGTGCTGTATTCCCAACAACGCATTGCTGATTGCATTTCTTGTGGCCAAGTCAGGTACACCTTGCAAAAACAAAGACATTGTCTGCACAACGTATTTCACTACGTTTATTAATATGAAGAGAGTAAAACCAATCGACAATATTGGGTCGAGTATGGGCCATTCTACAAAGTGAAGCACTATCGCCACCACCAGTACAGCTACCCACCCCATTGCATCTTCAATTAAGTGCCAGTTAAGCACTTTTTCATTCATTGAATGGCCGCCATGAAGCTTATAGGCCGCAAAACCATTTACCAAGATACCCAATATAGCCAGCCCTATCATACCCTCCGTAACAGGCATTTCTGGGTTATAAAGGCGGGGAATCGCCTCGGACAATACCCAAGCGGAACCGAGTACTAATATAAGGCCGTTTATCATAGCTCCCATCAAGCTTAGCCGTTTAAAGCCGTAGGTGTACTTTTCAGTGGAAGCTTTACGCCCTAGCTTGCTTAAATACCAGGCTAACCCAATTGAAAGAGAATCGCCTAAGTCATGAACAGCGTCTGCCATTATGGCCATACTGTTAGTCAACCAACCGCCGATAAATTCGATGATGGTAAAGATAAAGTTCAGCCAAAATGCCCATCCAATACGAGTGGAGTCTTCTCCTGAGAAAGTCACATCGGCGTGGTGATGATGGTGGTTATGCATGGGCTACACTCAATTTGAACAGTAGTAAAAGCTTAACGTGAGGCTCAATTTGATGCGAGAAAAATACTCAAAACACCTCATTAACAACCATGACTTTTGATTTGTAAATGCTTGGTGAAACTCTATATAACCCCTTCTATCAGCAACAACCAATAAAATATAAGCTATTGTATTAATTGCGTTTAATTAAAATGCATGGTTTATTCAACATTCGACTAAATGTTAATTTTTTGAGAACGGTATTGATCTTTATGTGTCAGTAGCTTAATGTAATGTAAGCGCTTTCAAAAAGCTTTTTTTATTTGCTTGCATTTGTAAGCGCTTACACAAAGCTTTTTACTTGGCATTTGCCACAACATAAAAACCCAATTTCTTTTGATCAGGGCTGAAAACAATGACGAAAAAAGCATCTCAACTCTCGCGGATAGCAGCCGCGATCTCAGTCACAACCCTATTTGGCTGTGGAGGTGGAGCAACAACCTCTACGGATATCGACGTTGTTGACGCAACGGTTCCCGTTACCGACTGGGAACTTGTATGGAGCGACGAGTTCGATGGAACCAGTATTAACGATGATAACTGGACCCATGAAGTAAACTGCGATGGTGGCGGTAACAATGAAGCCCAGTGCTACACAGACAGCGAAGATAATTCATTTGTGTCTGACGGCAGCCTGAAAATTGTTGCACTGCCTGCCGAAGAGGGTGCACCTAAACCTTATACGTCAGCCCGATTAAAGACTCAGTATAAAGCCGATTTCAAATACGGTCGTTTTGAAATGCGCGCGAAACTACCGGAAGGGCAAGGTAGTTGGCCAGCATTCTGGATGATGCCTACTGATTCCGTTTATGGCGGCTGGCCTCGCTCTGGTGAAATTGACATTGTTGAAGCAGTAAACCTGAAAGCAGCAGACGCAGAAGGCAACCCTGAAAACCACATCTACGGCACCCTTCACTATGGTCAAGAATGGCCAAACAATGACAGCTCTGGTCAAGCTTATTCTCTTCCGGATGGCGCTAATCCAGCTGATGACTTCCATACCTACGCAATAGAATGGCAGGAAGGTGAAATTCGCTGGTACATGGACGGCTATTTATATGCTACTCAGCGTCGCTCTGAAGTTCGCTATAACGCCAACGGTGATGCTACGGGCCTTTCCCATCGCGGTTGGTACACTGAGTACTTCGACCAAATTACTGGTGAACTAGAGACTCAATGGAATAACGCTCCATACGATCAAGAATTTTACATGATCCTTAACTTTGCTGTGGGCGGAAGTTGGCCTGAAGCCGTTAACGAAACAGGCATAGACGCAGAGGCATTTGCAAACGGTCAAACTTTTGAAATTGATTACGTTCGCGTTTACGAGTGTGCCTCTGACCCAGAAACAGGTAAAGGTTGTGAAACCGTTCGTCCTGGTTACGACAGTGTAGATGACGCGCTGGTTGAAGGTGCTGCTCCTATCCCTTCTCCGCCTTCTACCGGCATTCCACAAAATCTAACTATTTTTGATGGTACACCTAACCCTAACTGGCCAGCATGGGATTGCTGTGGCGGCACTACACCAGCGCTAGTTGAAGATGCAGAACAAGGCCAAGTTTATGAATTTACAATAAACGAAGCACCTACTGTGATGGGTTTTATTAGCCGCGGACAATTCATTACTGACCCTGAAGGTGAAGCCTCTCCTTTTGATGCATCACCAATAGAAGAAACAGGCAGCGTTAAATTTGATCTTAAGGTAGCATCGCTTCCAAACAATGCCACTACAAACTGGCTATTTAAAATTGAAAGCTCTGAAGGCTCTACCGCGGTTGAACTGCCGTTGATGAGTGGTTACGTGGGCCCAGCAGATACTGCGGGCGACACCCCAGAACAAGGCGTGTGGGAGTCTTATGAATTCCCACTAAGTGCGCTTGCTGAAGCAGGCTTAGATACCAGCGCTATTGATGTCATTATGGTATTTCCTGCCTGGGATACTGGAAATGGCGCCGTTTACCGCATGACAAACGTTGAAATTTCACAAGAAGGCGGTGTTTCTTATCCTGAACTAACTATCTTCGAAGATGGACAAAACCCTGATTGGCCTATGTGGGACTGCTGTGGTGGTTCGACGCCAACTGAAGAAATGGATGATGAAGAGCACGGTTTAACTGCAGAATTCCGTATTGGCGCTGAGCCTACCGTAATGGGCTTTATCACTCGTCCGGCTGCTGGTGGTGGTGATACCCCATTTGATGCAACTGCTCTTACTGACGGTGGCCTACTACAATTCGATATGAGAGTAGTGAGCGCACCTAACAACCCGGACTCTACGTGGCTGTTTAAAGTTGAGTCAAACGATGCATCAACCGCGGTAGAACTACCACTAGCTGATAGCGTTGAAGGTCAAGCCCCTGCTGAAGGTGAGTGGCAAACATACACTTTCCCTATTTCAGATTTACAGGCCCGTGGTTTAGATGTTAGCGCCATCGACGTCATTATGGTATTCCCTGCTTGGAGTACTGGTGAAGGCGCCGTGTATCGCTTAGATAACGTGAAAATATATCACCCTGACAGTGGCCAAGAAGCGCCTGCAGCGTCTGGCATTACCTTGTTTGCTGACACCGCGGCAGACCAATGGCGTATCTGGGATTGCTGCGGTGGCTCAACACCTACGGAAGAAGTTGATGATGCGGACCACGGAACAGTTGCTGAGTTCCGAATTGGTGCGACGCCAACGGTAATGGGCATTATCGCCGATGACGGTCATTCTTACGATGCGTCAGCACTACTAACTGATGGTGCAGTGCGATTCGAAATGAAAGTAAGCTCTATGCCTAATGATGCTTCAGCGCCTTGGTTATTCAAGATTGAATCTATCGACGTGTCATCAGCTGTAGAACTACCCATTTCAGCTAGCCTTGAAGGTGTAGAGCCGGTTGAAGGCGAATGGCAAACCTATACCTTCCCTCTTCAAACGCTGTACGACTTAGGTCTAGATATCAGTGCAATCAACGTCATCATGATGTTTCCTGCATGGGGCTCTGGTGAAGGCGCAGTATACCGCGTCGATAATGTTGAAATTGCAGCGCAATAGCAAAGCATGTGTTGCCTAAGCGGAGCTTGGGCAACATACGAAATTGATAAGAATTAGTAGGGCAATTATGAAAAACACATCTTTTAAAAAGACCCAACTTGCCACATCAATGGCTTTGTTGATGGGCTCTTCTCTTGTGCTACCCGCATATGCTCAAGAAGCGGAAGCAGAAGCTGCAACACCTGCAGAAGGTGAAGTAGAAGTTATTCAAGTTAGTGGTATTCGCGGCAGCATGATCCGTTCAATGGATTTAAAGCGCAGCTCAAGTGGTGTAGTAGACGCCATATCAGCTGAAGAGCTAGGTAAATTTCCTGATACAAACCTAGCGGAAGCACTGCAACGCATTACCGGTGTCACCATCAGCCGAAATAACGGTGAAGGTAGCCAAATTACCGTTCGTGGTTTTGGTCCTGAGTTCAACTTGGTAACCCTAAACGGCCGTCAAATGCCTGGTACTGGTTTTACCCGTTCTTTTGACCTCGCTAACCTTTCATCTGAAGGCGTCAGCACGCTAGAGCTTCAAAAAACGGCTCGTGCAGAAAACCCGAGTGGTGGCTTAGGTGCTACAGTAAATATTATTACCATGAAGCCACTGGCCCAGTCAGGGCAAAACGCCACTATTTCAGTGAAAGGCATTTACGATACGTCGAACGAAGAAGGTGACGATGTAACCCCTGAAATTGCGGGTGTTTACACCAATACTTTCGCAGATGACATGTTCGGCTTCGGAGTATCTTTTTCGCACCAAGAGCGTGATTTCCAGCAGCAGTCGGCAAATATTCAAGGTTGGGTACTTCAAGAGAATGATGCACTGCCTGAGCTAGATCCAAGCGACGTTGTAGATAACCGTACTAATATTACAGATGCGGCTTTCTTCCCGAAAGATATGAACTACAGCATTAATGACGTACAGCGCGAACGCTCAAATGGGCAGGTTACTTTCCAGTTTCGTCCTGTAGATGAGTTTACCGCGACCATCGACTACACAGCGTCTCGCGCAACCACCGGCACTAACAGTGTAGGTTGGGGTATTTGGAACAACTTTGGTGCTAACATCAATGCTTACGAGCTTGATGAAAATGGTACGGCTGTTTATGCAGACATCAGTGGCGATGACGGCTCGTTTACCGCAAGCCGCAACACTACCCGCGTTGATGCACGCTCACTAGGTGTAAACTTAGACTGGATGGTAAGTGACGATTGGCACTTCCGTTTGGATTATCATGATTCTTACAACAAAACCGACAATGGTTATGACGAAGGGCTGGGTAGCGCTGGACAGATCATTCTTGGTTCAAACCAGTTAGAATCTAAAATTTATGACTACCGTGAAGGTGAAATCCCTCAGGTCTTCGTTAACTGGAATAACGGCACTAATGAAATTTTGCCGGGTGAAATTGACTCTAACTTCAGTCAGTTCATCTATTCACCAGGACGCTCTGACATTGAACAGCTGCAGTTAGACGGTACTTGGTATAACTCAGCGTGGGATATCCCGCTTGTCAAAATCGATTTTGGTGTAGCTCGCACAGAACAGTCTCTATCTGGCTTTACCGCATGGAGCGGACTACGCGGCGGACCTGGCTTTAGCCCATCGTTCACTGAAATTTTCCCAGACAGCATGTTCGTTCGCAACGACACCTCAGGCTTCCTAGACGCTTTTGATGGTGGTGGTGCGAGCATGAACCCAGGCTATTATTACACCTTTGACTTTGATGAAGCCATTGCGCGTCAGCTTCAGTTCATCACTGCCGACGTTGTGGGCGAAAGCAATGCGTACTCTATTGACCCATATTTCAGCGGCGATCCTTCGGTAAGCAATGTAGAAGAGACAACAGACTCAATTTACGTTCAGACCGAATGGGACTTTGACGTTAGCGATTACTACGTTCAAATTAACGCAGGCCTTCGCTACGAAGAAACGGAAGTACCTAGCACTGCTGAAGTTCGCGTACCTATTCAAGTAAACTGGGTTGCGGCTGGTGAGTGGATCACTGTTTTCCAAGATGGTGTTGAAGAGCAGGACTTTACCGGTAAGTACGATGTATTGCTTCCTATGTTCGACGTGAAAGTTGATGTAACTGACGACATTGTTGCCCGCTTCTCTTGGGGTAAATCGATTACTCGTGCACCTATCGGCTTCTTACAAGGCGGACGTTCGTTTAGCGGCAGCCCTAAAATTGGTTCAAGAACCGTGTCTGAAGGCAGTACCGATCTTAAGCCTTACGAGTCGACCAACTTAGACTTATCTTTCGAATGGTACTACGACGAAGCGAGCTATGCGTCTGTGGGACTATTTAGAAAGTCGGTTAAAAACTACATCGATACACAAGGTGCACTTGAAACCTTCGACGGTCTGAATGACATCTATCTAGGCCCCAGATGGCAAGAAGCGGTATCAGCGCTTCAAGCAGAAGGTATCCAGGCGACCGACAGCAACATTTATGACTACTTCTTGTCGGCAGGTTATGCTAACGAAGAAGGCGTAGTAGAGCCTAACTCTGATGACCCACTAATTGAGTGGAACGTGGTGAAGCCTCGTAACCTTAACGAATCAAAAACCGTTGAAGGTATCGAGCTTGCAGTTCAACACACATTTGGGGAAACCGGCTTTGGTTTTGGCGCTAACGCAACGCTGGTTGACGGTGATGTAGAGTACGACCCGTACAACCTAGAACAGCAAAACCCGCTGGTTGGTATCAGTGACTCAGCTAACTTCCAAGTGTTTTACGAGAAAGAAGGTCTGTCTGTAAAAGTCACTTACGCATGGCGTTCAGACTATGTAGTAGGCATTGGCCAAGCACAAGGCTCGGCGGATAACCCAGCGACTCAGTTCGATACATTTGGTCAGGTTGACGCCAGCATTAACTACGATGTGAATGAACACCTAACGGTATTCTTAGAAGGTGTAAACATCAATGACGAAACCGAACGTGGATACGGTCGCTTTGAAGAGCAATTCTTATTTGCTCGTCAATACGGGCCTCGCTATACACTAGGTGCTAGATACAGCTTCTAAGTTTTATAAGCACTAACGACAAGGGCCTTTTTAAGGCCCTTTTTTAATTCCAGCCCGCTAAAATCATCAAACATTTCTGCCATTTTTTGGTAACCTCACTTCATAAGCTCAGGTATGAGTTGTAGAAGAAGAAAGCAAGTGAAGCATAAGAAGTATATTAGCGCGCTAGTGCTATTTTTGATGGGAATTAATTCTACTTTTGCGATTAGCGATGATAGATATTTCCAAGCATATTCCCAAGTTATAAGCAGTAAACCCGATAGTAAAGAAGCGTTGACGTCATTAGTTTCCGACTCTGAAAGCTTATCTGGACCGTCACCTGTCGCATCCGTTTATATCGCTTTGCTGCTTTCAATCATTGACCATCCAACTGGGTTTGAAAAATACCACCTTGCTCCGTCACATCACCTTGAAAAAGTAAAAAATACCCATCCCTCTTTGTACTACCGACATAAAATTCTGTCAGCCTATAACTTGGCTATACAAGAAAAGTGGCATTTAGCTCACAGCGAAATTGACAAAATCATCGCGTTTGCTCGTAACAAAGACAAAGAACTTTACTTTGATGCCCTTGCCACAAAATCCACCTTTCTTGCTCGTATGGGCTTAATAAGAGCATCGCTAAATGCAAGTGCGAAAATTATAGAAGAACTCCCATCACTATCTGAAAAACAATTTTTTGGAGATGGTGCAATCGAAAACATGGAGCTTCAGATAGGGCTCAGTATGTCTTACCTAGGCGAAGATAAAAGCGCGTTAGAGCAGTGTTCACGAGCAGAAGCATTCTTTCTAAATAGGCCCATGGCTAGTCCACACAGATATTACCAAATTGCTCTTGATTGCCAACGAAGAAGTTTTGAAAATTTAGGTCGCATAGACGAAGCATTGAATACGCTTGAACGTTACATCGATTACGCAACATCTATTGAAGATTGGGATACTTATGCCTATGGTCTTGTTTTAAAAATTGAGTATTTTTATACCTTAGAAAAAGTTAACGCGGCCCATGCATTAATTGAAAAAACCGAGGACTTTATATCCACACTACCTGACTCATACGATACTAATACCTATCAAATCTTTCGATTTAAAGCGCTAGTAGAGAAACGCGAGTTAGAAACAGCTAAAGCACTGATGGATAATATTATCGACAGCCTAAGCGCCGATTACAGCTCATCAGATTTGCACTGGGCGCAGTTTAAATCTATTCAGTCTTCTTTCTTTGAGCAGTCAGGAAACAAAGAAGCGGCTATATCAGCATTGCGCGACAGCAAAGACTTTTATCAGTCCCTTTATTACCAAACGGACGATCGAGAGGAAGTGTTTAGCGACTACTATGAGAGCGCCCTTGCTGAGCGAAAATTACAACTTTTAGAGCAGCAGCACGAATTAGCAGGCGTGGAACTCGCAAACAGCAACAGAACAAATTTAATTCTGAGTGTTGGAGTGCTGACCTTAGTTATACTTTTAGCCCTTATAACTTATCTATACACTGTTCAGCGAAGGCTGAAAAGGGAACAAGAAACACTTGCAACCGTAGATACACTGACAGGCGTTCGCAACAGAAGAAGTTTACTCGGCGCAGTACAGTCAGAGATTAGCAAAGCAAAAGCCTATCAAAATAATTTATCTTTAGCGTTGATTGACTTAGATAACTTTAAAGCCATCAACGACAACTACGGCCATGAATGCGGAGACGAATTACTTAAAGCGTTTTGCGAGCATGTATCTAACTCCATTAGAAAAACAGATACTTTTGGACGCTATGGCGGAGAAGAATTCATTTTATGCCTTCCAAAAACCTCCGCTTCCGAAGCTAAAAAAGTGGTAGATTCAATCCTTGATAGCTATCGACATCTGCGTATTTCTAGTGAGATCAGTGAACAAACCTTTTCCGCTGGCATCGCCGAATATCAAAAAGGTATTGAAACGTCGACACTAATCAATCAATGTGACGATGCACTATACGTAGCTAAACGATTCGGTAGGAATAGAGTTTGCATTTTTTGCGACGATGATTAAAGAGCATCTAATATTGAGGGTTTAATAGAAGTAGGTGTGCGGCTTTAGTTGTTTACAAACAAAAACGTCGCCAAGGCGTTGCCCCGGCGACGTTGTTTAAGGTCTAGCGATAGAGCTTTAACTTACTCTTGGCAGCTTATACTCGCTGATTCTGCCGCACTTGGCGTAAACTGAATATCTGCTACGCTCAAACTTGCCTTACCTGAGCTGCCTAGCTCAAACGGTACGACAAGACCGGTGAAATCAATGCCCTCGTCAACAAAGCACTGTAGGTCAATGCTCACGTTTGTCCACGTATCAGCAGGCATTGCTTTAAGCTGCTCGCTAATATTAATCTGTGTTGAACAGCTGCCGGCTGCATCACCTTCGCCCTCACAGTTCATGCCTACGATAACAGCCCCATTAATATCTGAGTGACGGCTAACGTTAAAGCTTAGCGCCCCGCTAGTGAGTAACTGTGCACTTAAGTCTTCGCGGAAAAAGCTTTTGCTCGCAAAGCGCATCGCCGCAAATTCAGAACCATCAAAGGTAACTTTCCGTGCATCTTCTTGCACTACTTTATCTACAGTACGGTAGGTCAGCGCGCCAACGGTGTGAGTGCTTGCGTTCACAGGTAGCGATTCATCACCTGAATACAGCCATAGTACCCACGGTGACTGCACGGCACCGTTTAGAATTTCCATTGCCTCGTTGTTATCCGTGCTTACTTTAATCTCAGTGTTTAACGCATCGCTTAATACATTTTCATCGCTGAAAGTAAGACCAAAACCATAAGGTAAGAGCGGCTCGTAAGCCTTATCGCCTTTATTAACTATCTGCTGAGGCTCTGATGGCCAAGAGAAAGATAGCTTTCCTTTGAAGTCTTGTTCGCCAAACAGCACATCAGCTACCGCAGCACCTTCAGAGCCAGGTAACCAAGCGGCGACAAAAGCGTCTGACGCATTAAGCTCGGCATTTACCCACATTGGGCGGCCGCTGATAAACACAGATACCACAGGAATACCTTGAGACTTCAGCTTTTCAAGTAGCGCTAAGTCTTTCTTACTGCCGTATTGGTAGATAAGCGTTTCTCTATCGCCGTGGCCTTCTGCGTAAGGCTCTTCCCCGAATACCACAATGGCGACATCTGGCTTAGTTTCAAAATCGCCCTCAACAGAAAGCTCTACGTTACCACCTGCACTTTCGACATGCTCTTGTATACCGTCGTAAATAGAACTACCGCCTGGGAAGTCGGCATTAGTATTGTTGGTGCCTTGCCACGTAATACTCCAGCCACCCGACTGCTTACCAATGTTGTCGGCGCCATCACCGGCCACTAATATATTTTTATTTGCAGAAAGAGGCAGAGTTTTATCTTTGTTTTTCAGCAGTACAAGTGACTCACGTACCGCTTGTGCTGCTACTTCGCGATGCTCAGCTTTGCCAATTAATGAACGGTTACCTGAAAGTGGTCGATTTGCTGGGCTAGGCTTATCGAAAAGGCCCGCTCGTACTTTCACACGAAGAATACGGCGCACAGCATCATCGATACGCGTCATCGCGATAGTGCCATCTTTCACTTGAGCGAGGGTGTTGTCGTACAGTACCTTCCAATCGTTAGGTACCATGAAAATATCCAGACCCGCGTTGATAGCTTGCGCGCAGTCTTCGTTATTACAGCCTTTAACTTGCCCGTGACCGTTCCAATCGCCTACTACGAAGCCGTCAAAGCCCATTTGGTCTTTAAGTACATCATTTAATAGGTACTTATGACCGTGAAGTTTGTCGCCGTTCCAGCTGTTGAACGATGCCATAACAGACTGCGCACCAGCGGTTAATCCGCCAACATAACCTTGGGCATGAATATCGAATAGCTCTTGCTCGCTAGCTACGTTATCACCTTGGTCGTCTCCGCCTACGGTACCGCCATCACCGACAAAGTGTTTTACCGTGCTGATTACACGCTGATCGCTTAAAAAGTCTTTGTCAGCAGCACCTTGTAGACCTTTAACCACAGATGCGGCATATTCTCTTACAATCGCCGGATCTTCAGAGTAGCTTTCATAGGTTCTACCCCAACGGTCGTCACGTACAACAGCAACTGTTGGCGCAAATACCCAATCAATGCCCGTCGCCATCACTTCTTTCGCTGTGACATGAGCAATTTTCTCCACTAAATCAGGGTTATTTGCCGCACCTAAACCTATGTTATGAGGAAATAAAGTGGCGCCAATAACATTGTTATGACCGTGAACAGCATCGGTACCCCACATTGTCGGGATTGTTGAACCATCTAGGCTGTCGTCAATGGAAGCTTGATATAGCTTTTCGGCGAGTTCCACCCAATCTTCAGGAGTTGCATGTTTGTCGTTATTCGGAAATGCGCCACCACCATTGAGGTAAGAGCCAAACCCATACTTACGCATGTCTTCAACGGTGATATTGCGAATTTCTGGCTGTATCATCTGCGCAATTTTCTGTTCAAGCGTCATGGTAGATAAAATATCATCTACCTTTTTCTCTACTGCAGGGTCTGACTTTACTTCGATATCTAGCTTAGGCCATATCTCACTGGCTTTATTCGTTTTTTCTACGGCACTGTTAACTGAAGAAGCGTCTTCATCGGATGCACAAGCGCTAACTAAGACACTGACCAATGCACCTGCAACAACCTTCGCGATTAGACTTTTTCGCATTATTAATCCTCGTTACTTTTCAGTGGTTTGAAATTTAGATACGCGACTTCCTACAAGGCCGTAATAAGCAATGTAGAGATAGCACGAAGCGGGTAATAGGAATGAAAGCGTAACCCCAATCGAGTCGGCCAGCATACCTTGAAATAGTGGAACGATAGCTCCGCCCACAATAGCTAGGCATAAAATGCCTGAACCTTGCGGTGTGTCCTTACCTAGTTGCTGTAGTGCAAGACTGAAAATGGTAGGGAACATAATTGAGTTAAATAAACCTACGCCTAATATACTCCACAGCGCAAGGTCACCCGTACTTGAAAGCGATAGCAAAATAAGGCCAATTGCTATACAAGCATTAAAGGCCAATACATAACCACCTGAGATTTTTTGCATGACTACAGCGCCGATAAAGCGCCCTACCATGGCTCCGCCCCAGTAATACGCCAGCAGTTTTGCCGCGCCAGCTTCAGTTAGACCGCCCACGGCTGGGCTAGCTAAGTAGTTAACTAACATACTACCAATGGCAACTTCAGCACCTACGTACATAAATATACCCACCGCACCTAATACAAGGTGCTTGTGATGCCATGCGCCGCCTTTAAATACACCTGCATTTGCGCCTGTGTGGTTAAGCTTAGGTAACTTCAAGTACATGAATACAAGAGCTAGAAGCAGTAGCGATGCCGCCAGTATAAGATAAGGAACCTGAACATCTGACGGGCTTGGCGTGCCGCCACCGTGCTCACCTGTGGCACCGTAGATAAGATAAGAGCCGAAGAACGGCGCCACTGTGGTACCAAACGCGTTGAATGCCTGGGTCATGGTAAGTCGTGACGATGCTGTTTTAGGGTCTCCAAGTGCTGTCACGAAAGGGTTGGCAGACACTTGAAGTATGGTTATACCTGACGCCAACACAAAGAGCGCCAACAAGAAAACACCATAAATTTGACTAGACGCAGCAGGGAAAAACAGCAAACAGCCTACACATGCTATACCTAAGCCAAGCACAATGCCTTTTTGGTAACCTATGCGCGACACAACCATTCCCGCGGGGAGCGATACGATGAAATAAGCGCTAAAGAAACAAAATTGAATTAACATTGCTTGCGTAAAGCTAAGGTTAAAAGCTCCTTTTAGATAGGGAATAAGAATGTCGTTCAAACATGTAATAAATCCCCACATGAAAAACAACGTGGTAAGTGAGATTAGCGCAAAACGGTAGCCACCGTTTGCCCCTTGCTCTTGGGCGGATGAAATATTCGGCTGAACTGGTGTGTCCACAAGTAACCTCTGTTGCTATTTTTCTGATTAATGATAAATTTACATTTGAAAGCGCTTACATGCTTATTTAAATTATTTTGTAAGCGCTTACATTGAGTAGATAATTACATGAAGCGTTATCGAATTCAATGTAAATATGATGTTATTTGCTTAGCGATTAGCAAAGCAAATATGACGAAATTGTTATTGCTAGGACATTTCTACGATGAAAGACATTAACCTTCCATCCAATTCTATGATGCTTTCTAAAGACTTTCTGTTTGGTGTAGCAACATCAAGCTTTCAAATAGAAGGTGACAGAAAAGGAAGGTTGGACTGCATTTGGGACACCTTCTGTGAAAAACATGGAACTATTTCAGATGCAACTAACGGTGATGTAGCTTGCGATCATGTTGCACTTTGGAAGGAAGATGTAGCGCTTATCGATGCCTTAGGTGTCGATGCCTATCGATTATCTATTTCTTGGCCCCGCGTTATGATGCAAGACGGCACTGTTAATGAAGTAGGTATGCAATTTTACGTCAATTTAGTTAACGAAGTCGTAAAACGCGGTATGAAAGTGTTCGTTACGCTTTATCACTGGGATTTACCACAATACCTTGAAGACAATGGTGGCTGGCTAAACCGCGATACCGCCTACGCATTTGAAAAATACGCAGAGGCCGTGGCAAAAGCATTGGGCGAGAAAGTTTATTCTTACGCCACGTTAAACGAGCCATTTTGCTCTGCTTATTTAGGCTATGAAGCCGGTATTCATGCACCTGGTAAAACAGGCATGGGCAACGGGCGTAAAGCAGCACACCACCTGCTGCTTGCACACGGGCTAGCATTGAAAGTACTTAATAACCATTGCCCGAATAGTCAAAACGGTATTGTGCTTAACTTTAGCAATTGCCATACAACAACGAATTCTAACGAAGATAAGCACGCGGCTAAGCTGGCCGACGACTACCATAATCAGTGGTATTTAAAGCCGATAATAGAAGGTAAATACCCTGATATTATCGACATGCTCGATGCTGATAGCAAACCAGAAATACTTGAGGGTGATATGGATATCATTTCTCAACCTATCGATTATTTGGGTATTAATTTCTACACACGCACCCTGTATCAAAGTGATGGAAATGGTTGGTTTGAAATTGTTCCACCAGCAACAAACGAGCTAACCGCTATGGGCTGGGAAATTACCCCTGACGCATTTACCGAACTGCTCGTTGATCTTAATGAGCGCTACGACTTACCGCCTATTTATATTACCGAAAACGGTGCGGCAATGGATGATGTTCTTAATAACGGTGAAGTTATAGATGATACGCGTACCGCTTATTTTCACACTCACTTAAATGCCGTAAATAGAGCGATGGAAGAGGGTGTGGACATTCGCGGGTATTTTGCATGGAGCCTGATGGACAACTTTGAGTGGGCGCTGGGTTATTCAAAACGTTTCGGCATTGTATATGTTGACTACGAAACCCAAAAACGCACCTTAAAACAAAGTGCTTTAGCCTATTCAAAACTGGTGAAGAGTCGTATAAATGGGTACATTAGCGGTATTAAAGAAGAGTAAGTACTAGAAACCGTATGGCAACAATTTACCAAGTATCAGAAGCAGCTGGGGTATCGCTGGCTACCGTCTCTCGCGTTATGAATGGAAACGCGAAAGTAAGCGAACGCACGCGTAAAAAAGTTGAAGACGCTATGGCATCGCTGGGCTATCAGCCCAACGCTATTGCGCAATCTCTGGCATCAAACCGTACCAATAGTGTAGGTTTACTTGTTTCCGAACTGCATGGCTCATACTTTGGTGACTTGATGAGTACGGTTGAACACGTACTAAAGAAAAGTGGTAAGCATGTAATCATAACCGCGGGACACGTCGATGAAGAGCGTGAACACGAAGCCATAGAGTTTTTGAAAAGCCGCCGTTGTGACGCGCTTATCTTGCACGCTGAGGCCGTCTCTGACGACTACTTGAAAAAGCTGGTCGACAGCAAAGTCCCGGTTGTAGTGATTAACCGAAAAGTAGACGATCTAGAGCAACATTGCTTTGTTGTAGACAACGTAAAAGGTGGCTACTTGGCTACGAAGGCGGCCATCGACGCGGGTCATACGAAGATAGCTTACATTAGCGGCCCGCTATTTAAAAAAGATGCGAGCGATCGCCTTGCTGGTCACAAAAAAGCCCTTGAAGAAGCTGGACTTACATTTGACAGCAACAGCTTGTTCGAAGGCGACTTCCATGAGTCTACAGGACAGGAAGGGATGCATCACCTTCAAGCGACGTTCCCAGACTTTACCGCCCTTGTATGCGCAAACGATGAAATGGCCTCTGGCGCAATGACGGCGGCTCGAGAAGCTGGATTTGATATTCCAACTCAGCTTTCCATTGTTGGTTTCGATAACGTGCTATTTTCGCGCTATCTTTATCCTAAGCTAACAACCATTAATAACCCTATTCACGCTATGGGAGAAATGGCCGCTTATTGGGTACTTGAACATGTTTATGACGTTAAAAGTCCTATCCAAATTGAGCACTTATTTGTTCCTGAAGTCGTCGATAGGGACACACTAGGCAAATTATAAAATGCATAAAGCCCTGACTCCCTCGCTATACTATACGCTCATTGTTTCCCTTGGTGGGTTCATATTTGGTTTTGATGCCAGCGTAATAGCCGGAGCCAATGGCTTTATTGATGCCGAGTTTAACCTAAGTGATTGGCAGCAAGGTTTTGTAGTCAGCTCTCCTACGTTGGGCGCACTTATTGCGATGCTCTTTGCAGGCGGCATAAGCGATGCTATCGGAAGACGAAAAGCCCTGATCCTTGTGGCTTTCTTGTATTTGCTTTCCTCCATAGGCTCTGCCCTCGCCCCTAGTTTCGAACTACTAGTACTTTCTCGGTTTATTGGCGGCATAGCATTTTGCTCACTCATCATTGCCCCACTGTATATTTCAGAGATTAGCTCACCAGAAAACCGTGGAAAAATGGTATCGGTGAATCAACTCAACATTGTGTTTGGTTTCGCCTTGTCCTATTTCACTAACTACTACTTGCTACAACTTAGCGGCAGTGGAGCAGCTTGGGTTGCTGATTGGGGTTTAGACACTCACCTATGGCGCTACATGCTAGGGCTTGAAGTCATTCCAGCCGCGCTGTGGTTTGGCCTACTATTTACTATTCCGCGTAGCCCTCGATGGTTGGTACTAAAAGGTAGGCAAGAAGAAGCAGAGCAGGTAATAAACCGCCTTTTTGATAAGGCACAAGCCCATGCACTTGTTAAGGATATTGCGTCTTCGCTTGATGAGAAAACTTGGACGCTACGTGAACGCCTTGGTTTTTTAAAAGCAAAAGCCATGCGCTTTCCTTTGATGGTAGGAATCATTATTGCCATTGCGCAGCAAATTACCGGCATCAACGTTATCTTTTTCTATGCTCCTACTATTTTTGAACAAAGTGGCGTGGGTACCAACGCCGCCTTTATGCAGGCAGTATGGATTGGTGTAGTGAATGTCGCCTTTACTGTTGTGGCAATGATGACTATTGATAAGTGGGGTAGAAAGCCACTACTCATTGTGGGTTTGACCGGAGTTGTACTTAGCATGGCTATCTGCACCTATGGTTTCAAACAAGCCACTTACCAAGTTCAACAAACTGCGATTAGCACTATTCAACAAGAGGCTCCCATCGCAGCAAGCAAATTAGAGCCTTTAACCAACCAAGTCTATTATTCGGACGTGGAATTTAAACGGGCGCTCAAAACTGTTTTATCAAGTGAAGACTTTGATACTTACCAACAACCATTGCTAACTAGCAGTATCACAATGAACGCGCCCTTAGTGCTATTTGGCATTATCGCGTTTGTCGCCTCTTTCGCTATGTCTTTAGGCCCTGTGATGTGGGCGATGCTAGCCGAAATTTTTCCTAATCAAACTCGTGGATTGGCTATCTCTTTGGTGGGCGTGATTAACTCCTTAACCAGCTTTCTAGTTCAGATTATCTTTCCATGGGAGCTAGCTAACTTAGGCGCAGCCACAACATTTGCCATTTACGGCTGTTTCGCATTAGTCAGCCTAATTTTGGTTGCTAAGCTCTTTCCTGAAACTAAGGGTAAAAGCTTAGAAGACATTACAAGAAACTTTGAACACAGGGCTATGAAATAGCGCACTGTGTTTGCCGTGAAGTCTTAATGTCTGCTTCGCCTAGTTGAAGGTGCTTTTTTACCTTTAGCGTATCTGGTGTTGTGTGAGACGCTGCCAAAACCAAAGCAGTAGAAGAAAGACTATTCAGCACCTTGCTCACCTTTTGTTGTGTATAAGAGTCTAACCCTTCAAAAGGCTCATCTACAGCAAGAACTGGCGGCTTTGCTAATATTGCGCGAGCTAGTGCCAACCGCTTTCGCTCGCCACCAGATAGAGGTCTTCCAGCTTTTCCTACCCAATTCGTCAAAGGCAAAATCGCTTCCAAGCCAAGCGCGGATAACAGATCATACATTTCACTTTGAGAAATATCGTTACCCGCCGGATCTAGGTTTAAGGATATACTGCCTGATAACACAATAGGTTCCTGCTCTACATAACGCCAGTTTGTCACCATGCCCTCGGGCATACCTACACCGTCAATTTCGCGCGTCCCTATCGCTGGAAGTAAACCAATAATTGACTGCAGTAATGAAGACTTACCGCATCCCGACGGCCCCGAAACACAAACAACACCATTCGCAGGTAGCGAACTATTAACCATACTTGCATGTCGACCTTTAGCAGAAAACTGAATTAAATTAAGTGAGTGTATTATTTCTCTATCACGATACTGCTTAATTGGCGTGGCTTTAAGTTGCTTAAGAGCACTGACGCTTTGTTTATACTGCGCAAACTTACTTACACTTAAAAAGCCTGCACCTGCCCAGTCTGGCGCTGCCAATAGAACCATAGGTATGATTATGGCGATAGGTGCAAATACAAAGGCCGACGTCACGGGTGAAACACCCGACATGACTAGAACAACAAATAAAAACGCTAATCCTTGAAACCACCATGCTGTTCGTTGTGCCTTAGCTTTTTGCGCCTGCTGATAACGCCATACCTGACTAGCACTCGGTATTTTAGTGCTGTCAGGGTTAGATGAGGCAGGATCACTTTCAATCATCGATTTGTCCAGATGCCAAATGGCACTGCGGTTGAAAAAATCGGAAGATTGCTGGCGAAATAGCTTGTTTGCTTTATTGGCTTTTTTCGCAAGCGTTAGTGCGCTTAGGCCTTGCACGGCCACAGAAACTAGCCAAGCAACAAATAGCGCCAGAATATAAAAAGCGCCTGGGAGGTCGAGGTACACCGCAGCAGCGCACAAACCTGTGAAGATAAATACAACGCTTGATAGAGGGGCAATCCATGCAATCCATTTGCTCGCAAGCTCTTCAGTATGTTGCGCTAATGCTTCTGTGGTATAGGCCTTATCGGTAATTTGGCTGTTTTCTAACTGGCGAAAAACAAACAGCCGCGCTCTAGCAATACGTGCTAAGAGGTCATTGTGTCCGAACCACATACTCGCATAACCTGACGCGATACGAAGTAGCGCCAAAGCGCGAATAACCACAGCAGGTATCATATAGTTAAACCCCACTGGTGCTATTGCACTTATCGCGATAAACCAAGCAGAAATAACAAGAATACTAATCCCAGCTATGCCGTGCAAAAGAGCCAGAAGTAACGTCAGATAAGCGGGTTTTCCGTTATTCAAAACTGAAGCTCCTTTTCTGATCATTTGAATCTTTATTTACAGCACTGGTTACTACTTTCACTACACTTGCTACATGGCAGTCTTGGTTATCCTGTTCTATAACAGTATCGCTTTGCTCATTATTCATTTGGCTGAGTGACGATTTTTTCTCAACCGACCAAAACTGATTAAACCAATTACTTGGCAACGCTTTATGAGAGGCCCATATCAAGGTTTTGCTTTCACCTAAACGCTTAATCAACTGAGCTAGCCTATGATGTTGCTCATCGGGTAAATGTGCGGTTGGTTCATCAAGAAGCCAGATACTTTCATCACGCAATAACGCTCTTGCCAGTGACAAGCGCTGTGCTTCACCGCCCGAAAGTTGAGGGTAGTCTGTCATCACTGTATCAAGCCCATAGGGCAACAGTGTTAACCACCCCTCAAGTTCAACATCTTGTAGAGCTGTCATTAAGATGTCGTCGGAGTAAGTATCGTTAAGACATAAATTCTCCCGTACTGTTCCCGGCGTAATAACCGGGTGCTGAGTGATCCACACTACTGGCTGTTCGAATTTATGGGTTGCTGGTCTTTGACCGCTAAGCGCCTCTAGCAATAAGGTTTTGCCCGCTCCAGATTTCCCATTAAGGAGCACCTTATCGCCTTTTGATATTTTTAAAGCGCTAGCTTTAAGCAAGGTATTTTTTCCTTGCTCTTCAGTTAACGAAACAGAGTCTCGCAAATCGAATACATTGAAATTAGACGCATCTAATAAAAGAGACGTTTCGTTAAGGTTGCTGGCATTTTGATTTTGAGTGTGCACCGCATTCGCCATGTTTGAAAATAACGGGGCCAACACTTCTTGCGCGGCTTCAGCCTGAGCTTTTTGATGATACACCTGCCCCAGTTTTTTCATTTCACTTAGTAGCAAGGGGACCGTAAGTAAAGTCCATAAGCCTTGCTGCAAGGTTATAGCCGGACCAATTTCAAGCTCACCTAATAGCGAAAACCCAATAAACACCGCCACTAATGCAACGGCAAGAGTGGCAAAAAAGTCGAGCACGCTATTAGACAAAAACGCGACGCTGACGACTTTCATGGTACGTGAATTTAAATGTTCGCTTGCTTCTTTTAAAAGAGCAGTTTGTCTTTGATGTGCTTGAAAATTTGCCAACATAGGTAACGCCGCTAAGCGGTCTGTAAACAAGCTTCCCAGCCTTTCAAGAGCAACAAAGTGTTTACGATGCAGTGCAGCTGCGCCCTTCCCAACAATAATCATGAAAAGCGGCACAACGGGCAGAGTGATAAGTAAACCAAAACCAATAACGGGATTGACATAAAAAATCACTGTTAATGCTAATAAAGGCACTACAACGGCTATTGTTTGCTGAACACGATATTCCAGCGCCCAATCTGTAAAAGCTTGTAAATGCTGTAACCAAAGCGTTTGCCAATAATAAACTGAGTGCTGTCGAACCAAGGCATGTTGGCGAGAAACAAACACCTTACTTAACTTCTGCTCCAGCTTGTTGAGCACCGAGTCTTTCGCTCGGCACGACAAGCGATTCGCTACGCCTTGGAGCACCCAGGTTATTCCCAAGCAAACAGATAAGCCCACTAGATCAGTTTGTAACGCGGGTGTTTTATTCACCACCCAGTCTTGTGCAATGCTAGAAAAGTAGTAAAAGCCAATAATTAAAGAAAAAAGCGACAAACACTTAACCGCTACCTGTGACATAAGCGAACGGCGCAAGCCAAGCGTGTGCGCGCTATCCATTTCCTTACACCACAGAGTAAGTGTTTGTCTGTTGGGAACCTTTTCTTTAATCACTGTTAGTTTCTATCTTTTTGGTTGTTTCGTTTCTTATAAGTGGTGGAGAGCTTGCTGCAAAAAAGCCCCCTTCCACCTTTCAATAATTCTGATAGCGTGGAGCTCTCCCCGCTTTCAAACCTTCAGCAGCAGTGGCTGCTGAAGGTCCCACATGGATAGGTTAACGGCGTGTTCTGCGGCCAACCTACCTCCACTTCTATTCTTGGTCTTCGGCTCTATCCATGTTCTCCGTTGACTCTAACCACATGGCGTTGATAATGCCGAAAGAGCACGCCAGTAAAACTCCCAATATCCACGCGAAATACCACATAGCCCTCTCCTTAATAAATGGTGTGAGATTGGTCAAGATCATCGTTTTTAATGCGACCGCGCATTACGTAGAAGCTATAAGCCGTATAGCTAAGTACAATAGGTACAAAGATGCAGGCAACGATGAACATAACGTTTAGTGTCATATGACTCGACGTAGCGTCCCATACTGTAAGGCTGGCTTCAGGCATAGTGATACTTGGCATTAGGAATGGGAACATTGAAAAACCCGCTGTTAAAATTACGCCTGTAATAAACAGTGCACTTGATACGAACGCCATACCCGGGTTGCCTTTCTTAGAGAAGAACGCGCAGGCAAGACCAGCCACTACACCTAATACAGGGGCTATCACCATGAAAGGATATTTGCTGTAATTGCTCATCCAAGCGCCCGCTTCAATAGCTACCTCTTTCTTAAGCGGGTTCGATGTAGCAATGGTGTCTACCGCAGAGGTAATTACAAAGCCATCTAAACCAAATGCTACCCAAAAACCTGCAATGACAAACAATGCAACGCCTACCAGACTCAATATTACTGACACAGCTCGTGCGCGAACT
Source organism: Pseudomonadota bacterium (assembly GCA_034190055.1). GTDB lineage: Bacteria > Pseudomonadota > Gammaproteobacteria > Enterobacterales > Alteromonadaceae > Alteromonas. Next base: position 30,108 of record JAXHTT010000018.1, read on the forward strand.
TCAATAAAGCCATCAGTTTTCATTTGTAACCAAGTTGCGCCATGGTTAAGTAAAATAGCCACCGACAGTAACCCACTCACTAAGGCAAAAGGTGTTAGCAGCCCGAAGAACGACCCTGTGTAAGTTGATTTCAGGGTGCTGTCTAGCTCAAAAGGCACCCCTAATAGCAGATTACCGAACGCTACACCAAAGATAAGCGCTGGAATGATACCGCCCGCGAACAAGGCCCAGTCCCAAGCTTTGCGCCACTGTGGGTTGGGCAATTTACTGCGATAATCAAACCCAATTGGACGCATCCATAAGGCGATTAGCGTCAATGCTAAAGCAAGATAAAAGCCGGAAAACGCCGTAGCATAAATCATCGGCCACGCAGCAAAGATTGCACCACCTGCTGTAATAAACCACACCTGATTACCATCCCAGTGAGGCCCAACAGTGTTAATCATCACGCGTCGCTCTTTATCGTTTTTACCGATAAGGGTAAGCAAAGCACCCACACCTAAATCGAAGCCGTCAGTTACGGCGAACCCAATTAGCAGAACGCCAACTAAGCACCACCAAATGACACGTAACAGTTCATAATCAATCATGCTTTTGCTCCTTGCTCATCAAGGTCAATAAGATCAAGCTCAGTTTCAGTCTTTGTATCCTCGGGAGGCACAGGACCTTTCTTCGCGAATTTTTTCATTAGGTAAAAGCCAATGATGAACATTGCTGTGTAGAAGACGGTATAGGCAACAATAGTGGTTACGACGTCGCTAATCGCCAAATTAGACACTGAGGTATGAACCGGCAATACTTCTGCAATAGACCATGGCTGACGACCATATTCAGCGACGAACCAGCCTGCTTCACACGCAATCCAAGGAAGCGGCAGGCCATATAGTGCGCCTTTTAGCAGCCAGCGAGGCTGAGTGATTTTGTGTTTTGTGCTGTAGTAAAAAGCACATAAGAAAAGTGCTAGCATGATAAAGCCTGCAGCAACCATGATTCGGAAGCTCCAAAATAGCGGCGCTACCGGAGGAATGCTGTAGTCAACGGCTTGTTGAATAGCAGTTTCTGAAGGGTTAGAAACATTATCGGTATAAGGCTCTAACAACATAGCGTACCCAAGGCTGTCTTTGTTCGCTTCAAAAGCAGCGCGTTGCTCAGCGGTCGCTGTGCCGTTTCTTACATCATCAAGCACTTCGTACGCTTTAATGCCGCTTAAGATACGCTCGCGGTTTTCTTCTTTTAAATCTTTTATACCTTTTACTTCTTCAGTTAACGAGCGTGTAGCAATAATGCCCATTGCCCACGGAATCTGAAGTGCATACTCGGTTTCTTCTTTTTCATCGTTCGGTATACCGAAAACGGTAAATGGAGCCGGCGCAGGGTGGGTTTCGTACTCTGCTTCTACAGCAGCCAACTTCACTTTTTGTACGTCACCAAGTTCATAACCACTTTCATCACCCAACACAATAACTGAGAGGGTTGAAGCCAAGCCAAAACTTGCAGCAATGGCGAAAGAGCGGCGAGCAAAAGCAATATGCTTATGTTTAAGTAGGTAATAGCTTGAAATGGCCAACACAAACATAGCGCCGGTCACGTAACCTGCTGAAACTGTATGAACGAACTTAACCTGTGCTACAGGGTTAAAAATAACTTCAGCGAAGCTGGTCATTTCCATACGCATGGCTTCAAAGTTAAATTCAGCGCCTACTGGATACTGCATCCAACCATTGGCGATTAAGATCCATAATGCTGAGAAGTTTGAGCCAATGGCCACCAGCCAGGTTGCCATAAGGTGCTTCACCTTCGACATTTTGTCCCAGCCAAAGAAAAACAAACCTACGAACGTAGATTCTAAGAAGAACGCCATCAATCCCTCAATGGCCAGCGGTGCTCCAAAGATATCACCTACATAGTGAGAATAATATGACCAGTTCATGCCGAACTGGAACTCCATGGTTAAGCCCGTAGCTACCCCAATGGCAAAATTAATTCCAAACAGCTTTCCCCAAAACTGGGTCATTTGCTTGTATATCTCTTTACCTGTCATTACGTAAACGGATTCCATAATGGCAAGTAGAAAGCTAAGCCCTAGTGTTAAGGGTACAAAAATAAAGTGGAACATCGCAGTTAATGCAAATTGCCACCGCGATAGTTCTATTAACGTATCGCTCATGGGTTATCTCCCTCGTCTCTTTTGCGCGATAAGCGCTTGACCTTAAATAAATTTATTGGTTATTCAGTGGTTATCACATGAACATTCAACACAGTTAGAGCATGGTTTGTGCCATGCATCACTTCTCTCGTTAATCTGAACAAACAACTGATGAACGACAGTCTATTCGTACTGTGCAGGACAATTATTCCATGGCGAAAAGTTGTGCACTTTGATCCATCGCAAGGTTCCAATATGAATTTTGCGCCAACTTTGTCAGCATCAGTGACAAAATTGACACAAAAAGAAGACGGGTACGTGGTAGCGTGGTTTAAAATGGTTGAAAGGAAAGCGTTAGCTGATACAAAATTTACTTAAGTTACTGCGGCGAATAGGTCAGCGTAAACGCGCCGCGCAACTCACCAAGTTCAAACCCAGTGGCCTCATCCTTAGGGTAATGTTTTAAAATAGTCTCTTCTACTGAAGGTGCAACTTGGGCGCCGTGGCAGGCCATGCAGACTTGACCTTGTTGGATAGCCATCATGTACCGGAATTCGCCACTGTCACTGTCATATTTATAGGTATCCATAGGCGTAGGTGGCTGTTTATCCTCTAGCTTAGTCTTTTCCAATAGAGAGACGAAAAGCGCCAGTTGCTCGCGCTCCCACTCGTCTGGCGCGTTATTCGGGTTTCTCACTTTTAGCGCAGTGCGCCCGACTTCCCACCCATTTTGGCTAAGACTTTCGGCGATAGGCTCGGCGGCCAAATGACACTCTTGTACACCCGCTTCCAAACCGCCAGACTGAATTGCCTGTTTTAGCCTAGATTTAAGCGCTCCACCAAGGGCTTTAGCGTGAACTCTTGCCTGCTTTACTTTTGTTTGTAATTCGCTGTCAGCTAGCTCATTGTTTTGTGCATTAGCGAAAGGGCATACGGCTATACCCAACGCAATTAAAAGGCTGCGTTTTTTCATTGTGTAACTCTCCCATTGACGGACGTATTGGCTCTCAGGCATTGTGATTCAACTAAAACAATCAACAAACTCTATGCCAGTATGTTAAGTTGGCTAGATAAAAGTAGCACTCACTAATACGCTGACAATGAACATATCAATTGTACAAGCAATGATAGATGCAATAGACAAGCCCGCTATTTTCATCAATCAAAACTACATTATCGAGGCGGTTAATGCGCCTTACAGAGATACTTACCCTGTCGACATCAAGCTCGGTTATAGCACTTGCTATCAAGTATCTCATCGCAACAGCAAGCCCTGTGATCAATGCGGCGAACAGTGCCCTATGCAAGAAAGCAAAAAATCTGGACGAGCAGCAAGCGTGGTACATATTCACTCCACCAGCGAAGGTCAAAGTTATTGCGATATCTTGATGCGCCCAATATTCGATGGGAATGGTGATTTATTAGGGTATTTAGAGATTTTAGATAAGCTTGCATTTGCATCTAATCGCCCTGCAGCAGGCAAAATGATTGGCGAATCTGAAGCATTTAAAACTATGCTAAATAAAATAAATCGCGCTGCAAACTCAGATATAGCCGTATTGCTACATGGAGAAACTGGCACCGGTAAAGAATTGGTCTCGCAAGCATTGCACTCTAGCAGTAGTCGTGCAGACAAGCCTTTTGTCGTAATTGAATGCACAGGGCTGTCTGACTCTTTGCTTGAAAGTGAGTTATTCGGCTATGAAAAAGGTGCCTTCACTGGCGCTACTTCAAACAAAAAAGGGCTAGTAGAAGCGGCGGAAGGCGGCACCCTATTTTTTGATGAAGTAGGTGATATCCCCCTTGCCATGCAGGTTAAACTACTAAGATTGTTTGAAACCCAAACCTATCGCCCCGTGGGTAGTGTAGTCTCCAAGAAAGCTAACTTCCGCTTGGTTTGCGCATCGCATAAGAATTTAAAGAAAATGGTAGAAAGAGGCGAGTTTAGACGCGATCTTTATTACCGAATTGCGGGCTTTCCTATTAGCCTTCCGTCTTTGCGAGAAAGACAGTCAGATATTGCGCTTATCGCAACGCACTTTTTAGCGCAGTCGCAAGAGAAAAAGCGTTTCAGCAAAAAAACACTAGAGAAATTGAGTAGCTATACTTTTCCGGGCAATATTCGCGAGTTACGTAACATCGTGGAGCAAGCCATATTACTTGCCGATGAGACCGTAATATACGAGTCAGACTTACCTGACCTTGACGATGACTTTACAGGCGAAGACCTAAGCCCAGCGGCGAATAGTAATGGTAAATACATTCGAAAAGCGGATGTTAAGGGATTGGTAAACCCTGAGAATAAAATTATGACCCTAGAAGAAGCCGAGCACGCTTATCTTGCTGAGGTTTATGATACTTTCAAAGGCGATATAAACCAGCTTGCGGACCAGTTGGGCGTGAGTACACGTACCCTTTATCGAAAATTAAATAAAGCCGGTATCAAAGCTGGTATTAACGAACACAATTAATCAGTGGAAATAAACTGTCGTCACAGGCTATGATAAAAGTGCGCAATTTAAAAAGATAAAAAATGTCGATTAAACGCCTGATAGCCTTAACACTTTGCCTTTGTATGCTTTCGCAAAATGCATTAGCACTCGGCCTTGCTTCGCATACTATGCAGCATGCGCGTGGATTGGTGGGCGACGATATTGAACTTATCTGTACTGGCAAGACCATGCGATACATATCGCTTAGTGCTACAGAGCGTGAAGGTGAATTTGTATTCATAAGCCCCGAGCTGCTTAAAGCGCCTGTCGAGCATGTAGATTGCACCAACGGTACGCTGGCAGACCTACCTAACATTGATAATTTTCCGATCGATTCAATGGCGGTGCTATCCTTAGTGCGCTATCGCGCCTTAGTATCTCGCCTTGCAGCAGCGCCCTACACATCATTTGCGTTTGCCGCCCCGCTTGGCCGCGCTCCACCAATTGCATAACAAAACCTAAAAACACACTTAACGCGCATGGTTTAACCGTGCATATAGTTCGTTTATTTAATGGAATTGTTATGAAGTATTCTTTACTTGCATTGGCTGTTTCAGCAGCCTGCACAACTGCACACGTTTATGCAAACACACCCGAGTTCGTTGACAGCGCTTCAACAGAAGTGATTACTGTGATGGGCTCTTCGCTTAATGATAATACAGTAGAAATAGAGCGAGAAGCGGTGACAGCCGCTACCAACTTAGACGCTGACTTTGGCGATCAGTTAGCGCAATTGCCGGGCGTATCCATTTCCCGAAACGGCCCGGTTACAGGCCTTATTCAATACCGAGGACTGTTTGGCGATAGAGTGGGCGTATCCATCGACGGTGTCGATATAGCGGGCGCGGGACCTAACTCCATGGACTCGCCATTATCCCACGTACTGCCAGAGCCAGGGCTTACAGCTACTTTGTATCGAGGTATTGTTCCGGTGAGTGCTGGGGTGCAGACGCTAGGTGGTAAGCTGCGAATTAACGCCGATGCGGCATCTCTTTTTGCTTTAGGAAGCGGTATTACTGGCAGTGTAAATGCAAGTTTAATTGGCCCGGGTAGCGGACAACAATACCAGGGCAATGTGCTTTACAAAACCGACCAAGCTTTCGTTAGCGGCGCGTTCATGCATCAGCAGCGTGATGAGCGAGAATCGGGCGATAACGCCGTTATACCTAACAGCCACTACCAAAGAAATGGCAGCAAATTTAGACTTGGCTATGAATGGGGAAAACACCAATTCGATGCTAGCTATCAACAGCTCAATACAAATGAAAGCGGCACACCAGCGCTCGCCATGGATATAGGTTTTATTGATGCAGCATGGTACCGACTAGGTTATCGCTACAACGCCGGCGAAGCAGAGTACTTTGCTATAAATTGGTTTGGCAACAGTAACCAACATGCTATGGATAACTTTTCTCAGCGCATGGCAATGTCTGAGAATATGGCAAGAGAGAACAATGCAGACGCTATCGCTCAGGGGCTAGATGCCAAGTACGTTATGCCGTTAGATAGTGGCGAGCTTGAATTGGGCGCTTACCTACACCACAGCCGAAATAACTCTGTTATTACTAACCCAAATAACAGTATGTTTTTTGTAGATAACTTTACTAATGCAGAAAGGGATACCGCGAGTATTTATGCCCAATGGACAGTAAACAGAGAAGCCTATTCGTCTACTTATGGTGCGCGATACACCTTTATTACTATGGAGGCCGGAGAAGCGGGTTCTAACATGGTGATGATGAATCCAGCAATTGCTACGTTAGTCAGTAATTTTAATACCGCTGAGCGTGACGAAAACTACAACATGTTAGATATAGCCGCTACCACCCGATACCATGCGAGCGACTCGCTTGATATCGTGCTTGGTATTTCTCAGAAAAATCGCGCTCCTACCTATTTCGAACGTTATACCTGGCTGCCACTTGGCATCTCGGGCGGCATGGCTGACGGCTTTAACTACATAGGCAACCTCGAGTTAGACAATGAAACTGCGCGTAAATTAGATGTGGGTGTTGATTACACCTATAAAAATTGGACTATCTCTCCACGCCTTTTCTATCAAGACATAGAAGACTACATTACCGGCTCACCTAGTACGAATACGGCGGCGAACATGGTATCTACCATGATGGCTGGTACACCGCCATTTCAGTGGACGAATACCGACGCTGTTATTAAAGGTGTGGATATGACGGTGCAAGGCCAGCTTAGTGAAAACCTAAGTTTGCGAGCAGTAGCAACCATTCAGCATGGTAACCGTGATGACATTGATGACGCTTTGTTCCGCATTGCGCCAGAGCAGTTAACAACAACCGTTCAGTGGAATACTCAGGTATTTGACGCGCCGCTTCAGATGCAGCTTACATCTGAGTTAGCAGGTGCACAAAACCATATCTCGGCACTGCAAAGTGAAGCCCCCACAGCAGGCTATGGTTTGCTTCATATCTCAGGGCTTTTAACGCTTTTTGATAATGCGCAGTCGAACCTTCAGGTTACGGCAACACCCACCACCACATAACCGCCACCCAGATTATGAAAATCATTGGCAAAGGCGCAGATGCTGCGCAGCACCGCCTCTG
>JAXHTT010000180.1:0-6781 GCA_034190055.1 Pseudomonadota bacterium
GTTTCAGTTCGTGCGGTTCGTAACCTGTGTAAGTCATTATTGAGAGGCTACTATGCTTCCGTATTTCTGATAGAAGCCAGAGCGTATTTTCAGGTTGTTGCATAGGCTCGCCACCGAGAATTGTTATGCCATCTATGTTTGAGGCCCGCAAAATTTGTTGAAGCAATTCAAAGCGGTGGATTAAGGTTCGAGGCCTATTTGGCCACATTTCTTCATTCCAGCAACCTTTACATCCAAGAGTGCAGCCCTGCACCCATACTGTATAACGCGAGCCAGGGCCATATATATGAGTAACGGGCTCAATATGAGAAATGTTGAAATAATCTGCTGGCTGAAATTTCATATTGTTCGTGAGCATACTAGCTGAATTTTTCCGTTTATATGCTTTTCTTTAACGACATAGCCTTGAGCCTTTGCTCGCTCAATGGCTCGCTTTCGAGTTTTCTCTACTCTAGCTTTACGCTCTGCCTCTATACGTTGCTTTTCCAACTCAGCTATATATTCAAGGTAAATGCTATATTGCTTCGTGTACTCAGCGGAAAGCTCTTTTAAAAAGAGTCCAACCGATTGATATTGTTTGCTGGTTTTACTAACTAACCTCCCATTCATTTCACTTGAGTCATGAAGTAAAACCCATTGGTCATTCACAAGACGAAAGTATTGATGTCCGTAGTAATCTATGCGATTTGTTATTATGTCACTCACCTGAAGTGGGTTGCTGTGGTTAAAGGTACTTACATTGTCAATTGTGACAATAGTTGGCTCGTAACCTAATACGTCTAGTGCATTTACAAGAACATCTTGAATTGTAAAAGGGGTTGCTGTGGTGATTACTGCACTCAAAGGCTGCCTCGACTATTGGTTATGGTTCGATTACTCACTAGTTCATTTGCTTGGAAAAATTCATCTGTTTTTTTAATATTTACTACATTGAGTTCTTGCTCTAATAAGCTTTCTACTGCTTCTAGACAGGTTTCTCCTTTGAAGCCATCCGTCTTCGCTGTAATTTTTCCTTCATCATCAATCGTGAGAATCACTTTTTGCTCAGGCATTTTCTTTTTCCTGTTCCCGCTTTATACATAAAGCAGCTCCTAGCCGAACTGCATCCTTCCTTGCTTGTTCAATGTGCTCTTGAAAATACACAACTAAGTACAGTTTATTCTTTGCAATAAATAGCTTTAAATTATTTGCAGGTAATTCAGCTGACGGCCAATCGATATTGATTGGTTGGTCTTCTTTGATACCAAGCTGTTTATCAAAGTGGTCGGATGGTTCCTTCGATATAGTGTTTTCGCTCTTGTGATCTTCTAATGCTTGCTTGCAGCTAACGACATTTCTTTTTGACTGCTCTACTTTGTCGGCAAGTGTTTCTAGTGACTTTGATAACTGATTAAGTTGTGAATTAGCGTTGTTTATCAGGCTCTTTAGCTCACCAGGCCACTTTTTCGCTGCTTTGCTGGTTTTAATTAATTTACTAAGCTCTTCAAAGTTCGCTGGAGTATTTTCATACTGTTCGTTTTTTTCGTTGAAAAACTGTAATTTCTCTTGCGCTTGGCTTTTAACAAGGTCTTTTTTCTTCTTAATTTCTATAGTTTGCTGCTCTTTCCTTGAAACGCTTTTTTCATAAGCATCTTCACTCTCCCTTAGTTTAGCTAGAAGCGATTCTTGTTTTTCTTCCCACTGTTTCAGCACCTTAGCTTTCTGCTTTTCGGCCTCAGTATCTTTTTTCCTGCGGGATATTTCAAACCCCACCTTTTTTAAAAGCGCCATTTTTTCTTCTCGGTCAGCTGGTGAGCTTGAGCTTGGCAAAAAGCTGCTAAGCTCTCCCAAATTTCCGATGTTCTCTTTCAGCGCGCGATTCTGTCCCAGCAAAAACTGTTTTAATTTTCCGATCAATGGACCCTTTTTTAATTCATCAAATGTAGACTCTAAACTTTCTATTTTAGCTCTCAGCGTATTTATAGCTGCATGCCATTGTTTATCAGCTCTTCCCCATTGTTCAACTAACTCAGCTTGTACTGCGCCTTTTGGTAAATAGGGAGGGTGGATACGTACATCGTACTGAACGCTCTTAGCAATGTTATTCTTTTGAAACCCTGTTTGGCTGCGAACAAGTGTCGATGGTTCAGCGTCTAAAAACTCTTCGAAGGAGTCGCAAATGAAATCCTTAAGTTCAGTAGATATATTTTCTTTGCAAGTAAGAGGCCCTGAGTTTAATGAATCCGGGTATAGAATCGCTTTGCCAACTATATTTTCGACAGTCGTTTCGTAGGATAGCTGCCATTTCATGGAAGCAATTAACTCTTCCAGTGAAGTTTTAAGCTCTAAGGCTTGTTGTCCGTTAAGCTCTAATGCCCAATTTACGCTGTTAGAATTAGCTTCGTCAGGGAGAAGCCATATTTTATTATTGCCAGCGCTAATCGTTGGTAAGTTTCTTTCTGCTAAAGCAACGTGCAGCTTCTCTTCAATACTTGAAGATACTAATTGATTCAGCTTTCTACTCGCTATAACTTTTGCTTGTGATGCAGTTGATAACTGAAGGCCAGTCGTATGTTTTGTTTGGCAAAGAAACTCAGCGGTGTCACACTTCAAATGATCGTTTAATTTATGCGCTTGATGAAAATCATGATTGGTTACTATTTTCGTATCAAAAGATGCGACTTTCGACTCTTCACCTTCAGAGATCTCATGCGTAGCGCTATTCCAGAATAAATAGCAAAAGCTTCGATAGCTATCATCGAGTTGGCTTTTATTGAGTGTTGCTTGATAACCACCAAGGTTAATACTGCCTCGTGCATTCAACGTATTACAGTCTGAAATCCACAGACTTCCTACTTGTGCAACGCCATACCGAATAAAACAGCGGTCTTTTAGTTTAGCAATTACTGAGGTGTTGTTTTTTTTATCGCCTAAACATAGATAAACACGAAGATCTTTTTCATCTACATTTTGACGAATGATATCTACGTATTTTTCTTCTAAAGCGTTGGTGCTAATAAAAAGGGTCTGCCTACTTCCACTAAGAAGATCTTTTACAGCCTCGTCAGTTGAGGGGGTAAGCCACTCGGTTTTAAATTTGCTTTCTTCACAACCTTGACTGATGAACAATGGAGGTAAAGGATGCGATGAAAAATCTTTGGTGAATCGCTCTTCTCTAGCAACTATTTGCTCCATTAGTTTTTCTCCAAATACTTTAAAAGGAACTCGGGCAAATCACTGCGCGACATTGGCGTAAACGTGGGGTAGCCGACTACTTCCCATTCATCATTTTGTTGTTGTCTTAAAAAGTCTAGGCTAGTACTGACTTTCCATATTCTTTCATTCTGGCTTGTTTCTATAATCCAATAACGGTCGTGATTTTCTGGTTTGTTTTTTTCAAAAAAGTCGAGGTCCCAACCATGGGGCTGAATTCGTGTCTCACTACTTCTAGCCGTTAAAAGTGTACCTGGGCACGTGTTCGCTATTGCATTAAGCAGTTGCTCTTGCTCATCTGTTCGATAGTATCTGTCTGAAATAAATATACTCGTTATACTGCGATCGTTTGTTAAATACTGGAGCAGGCGTTGAGGTGTTACGCTGTCTCCACTCTGCAAGGTTAGCGGTATACCTTCCTGGCTGGTTTGTGATGGAATTAGGTCTATTGTTGCTGCAGCATTCCAGTAGGCCCTCTCTCTTCCATTTTCAGCAAGTAAATCCAAAATTTCTTTTTGTCCAATCGGCGGTATGTCTAAGTGTGCTAACTGTTTTTTACTTCGCCACAAAAGTTGATCTTTCTCTGCCTGCAATGGGGATACTGGTCGTTGAGTGAAATAACCTTTTAGCCATGTTTGAAGCCAAATTTGTTGATCACTTTTACTATCTGTAGGCTCAATGTTAATAGGCTTGAAACTTTTAATATGCATTTTGCCGACTTCATGAATGTTCAGCGGCTCAGCGGGTAAGTCTCTTATTTTGCATGCATTTAAAATAGCAAAATCATCTATTTTGTCTGAAAACGGTAATTGTATAGATAGCCTTTCTTCTATCCATTCACCTTCGAAGTAATCAGCCACAGAGCCGTAAACTACAGTGGTTGATTTTTGGCTTTCACCTTTAAATGAAAGAGGTAACTCGATCTCATTTTGTTGAGCATTGCTATGGTTATTACCGCGCCTATTTTTCAGTTCCTTAACTTTTACGTTGCCTTTTAACTCTACGCTGTTATTAGCATCAAGATTCCAAGTTAGCGTAGCGTCATGGCCCATAACTTCTTCAGAGATAACATCAATATCTTTAATTTCCGTATACCGAGTTTTCCAATTTATGGATTCCTTATCAAACACTGAACATTTAGCTCCGCCATTGATAAAATGCCGTGTTTTAGCTTGCCCTTTTTTTCCCAATACCTTGCCTTCAATATTGGAAGTAAGCGCTTCAAGGCGTTGTAACGCTATCAGCTGATTTCCTATCAGGGAGTGTTCGCAGAACCAAAGTTGATATAGGCCTTTTTCTTCAAGTTGAATTGTACCTGTGCGACGAAGCTTTTGCCCTTTTTCGGTAAGGTCAGAATTATTATCATATACGCCGATTTTTTTTAGGTACTCGCGAAGTCTTAGCGGCAACGCGTCGACATTTAAAATTCGCTGTAAATCTTCTCTATTGCTAGCAATAGAAAGGGTAGCAATAGCGTGAAACGCTTTAAGTCTTGTTTGCGATTCTAAAATAGTAGCTTTGCTTTGGGCTTGGCTTTGGCTTTGCTTTTGTTTTTCTGTGCTTCTCTTCCGTGGAGCGTTGTTGCGTTTTTTAGGTGTTTTTCGCTCGGGTTCTTTTTCTAATAACACTCCAAGATCGGCAAGGCTGTTTAAGGTTGTCATAGTTCAGTTCCTTTGACGGTATAAGTGCTTCGGGCTAGATTTTTTAGCTCGACCGTAGGTGATTTGTTAGCAAAGTAATTTTCATCTCCAACTATCACCAGTTGGTATCTTGCGCGAGTAATTGCCACATTAAGACGGTTAGGGGAGTCAAGAAAGCCATCTCTTTCGTTATTAACCATAGATAGAATGACTAAATCTGCTTCCTGCCCTTGGAAGTAATCGACAGTGGCGAGCTTTACGTTGGTATCTTTTAGTTTAAATGTTGAATAGCCCTTATTATTTCCAGAAAGTTTTTGGAGCTCAGAGCTCAGAGCGCAGTGCATTTTCTTGCCCTTTATAAAAAGTAAGTATTGCTACAGTAAATGGTTCTCCATCAATATTTTTGCTTCCTTCTGCCCAATCTGCAAAGCGGGAAAGCTCTTCCATGACTTGTTTTACTTCTGCATGGTTTTTATTCTTGTTCACTCTCGCGTTTTTCAAGCTTTTTGGAACATCAACCCAAATTTTATGGCAGCACTGGCCGTTACGATTGTATCGCGTGTAGTCCCACTCTCTGTTATGAGAAACTTTACTGCCATTTTTTAACGACTTTCCATGGTAAAATTGTTTACCTGGGAATTTGGATATATCTGGATGCATTCTATGTTGGTAGCTAAGTGTTACTTGTCGGGCATTCTTCTCACTCGAACGAAAGCCACCATTCAGTGTGTGCAAGCTGTCTCTTTTTCGCTTTTGTAACCCAGCACCAGATAACGCTTCTAAAACAGATGGAAATGCAATATTTTGTAACTGAAAAACTCGACCTTCTGTATCTTCGGTTTTTGGCAATAACCGTTCTATCGTTTTTTTGTAATTACGTGTTTTATCGTCGAACGAACTTACTAGCCTTAACCAGTACAAACGTTCCAAGCGCCAGCAAAGCTCTTCTGCCCAACTCGTGGCTTTAAGTCCTTTCATCAGTTCAAAATAGATCTCTTTAGATGAATGGTAGCTTGACCTTCTATCACTCCATTGTTGCGAATTCTTAAACAATATATTGTTTACAAATGCATGATGACTATCTTGCCATTCGGATGAAAGTACCACGGCGTCGGCAGGCAATTTGTCTTGTATTTGTGCTAGCGTATTTTTTTCTATAAACAGGATATTGTTCTGCCAAAGGGGCAGATAGTCTATTGGTTTTCTATCTATTACTAACAGTTGATCAACTGCCTCATCGCCCAACTCCCATCTTTTCGCTATTTCTTTGTTTAAAGATTTACAAACGTCATGACTTACCGGCAAAACAAGTTGATTAGTGAACTTATTATGCTTGCCGCGCAACTGTTCAATTAAAAAGCAGGCCTCTTGAATCGCTGAGCTGAGTAAGATATCTGGCTTTTTTCTGTATCCCGGCTTAAGCATTAACTTTTGCAGATTAGCGACAATTTGTTCTCTATCTGTAAATGGAGAAAGCTGCCGAATATCACCAACCAAAATATGCTTAGCTGCGTAGCGTGCGGGTACTAGAAACTCTTGAAAAGGCGTTTTACTGCACTCGTCTATAATCATCACATCGAATGCCGGTGTAACGTCGGGAAGGGTTACATTCTCGTTGTTGAAAAGGCGCATGATCCCAATGGTTGTTCCACATACAAGGTTTGAGCTATCGACCAGTAGTTGCTCGCTGCAGTCAAAATCGACACTATGGTCTTTTTTTAGGTTATCAAACTGATAATGTTCTACTCCCCTCGCGTTATTGGCATCACCAATACGAAGAGGGAATACTAAATCTTGAAGATTATTACTGTCTATTCTCTCTAAAACATTATTGATAGCCGCGTGTGTTGAAGCTGTTAATAACACGCGTTTTCCTTGCTTAACTAACTGAACAATGAGTTCTAATATCGCAGTCGTTTTTCCTGTGCCTGGTGGGCCGTCAAGAATGG
>JAXHTT010000181.1:0-6742 GCA_034190055.1 Pseudomonadota bacterium
TAATTGGCAATTAGGTATTATTCCAGAAGGCTCACAATATCAAGCAGGAACCTTGATATCTGAGTACTCATCTAACAATTCATTGGTATTCCAGCCGTCGATTAAAACGGCGAATGAAACGGGCGACTTCGATGTCAGTGAAGTGTTTGTTGAAGTATCAATTCCATTAATTGAAGGCGAGATGCTAGCCGAAGAGCTTACGTTAGATTTGGCTGCCCGTTACTCTGATTACTCTACAATTGGAGACACAACAACGTGGCGTGCAAACTTAATGTATGCGCCTTACGAAGATCTTATGATCCGTTTGTCACAGTCTCAAGCTGTTCGTGCACCTAACATTACAGAGCTTTTTGGTCCTGAAGTAGGTACTACATTCCGTCCTACTGACCCGTGTAATGCCAGCGTGATTGCAGGTATCCGCGGTAACGATCCGGCAGCGGCAGATCAGATACAGGCTAACTGTGTTGCAGACTTCCAGTCAATTGGTTATAACCCGTTTAACGAAGCTGGCGAGTATGTTTACACCGATCCACTTTCAGCTGCATTCCCTGGCGTCACAGGCGGTAACCCAGAACTACAGGAAGAAACAGCCGATACGACAACAGTGGGCTTCGTATATCAAGCAAGCTGGTTAGAGGGCTTGTCACTAACGGCTGACTACTGGAGCATTGAAATAGAGTCTGCGATCAGCTCTGTAAGTTCTGACGACATCGTAAACGGATGTTACATTGGTGAAACCTTGAACGAGAATTTCTGTTCTCTGTTTACCCGTAATACCGATGAAAACTCACCGCAGTTTGCTGGTCTAAACTTCTTACGTTCTACCGATGTTAACTTTGCTCGCTTAGAAACGTCGGGCGTAGATTTCAGCGTTGGTTATGATTTTGAAATTGATGACCATACGTTCCTAACAAAACTATCTGGTACTAAGGTCAATGAGATTGACCAATTTACTAACCCTAACGATCTAAGCGAAGTTAACCCAGAGCTTGGTGAAGTAAATCGCCCTGAATGGGCAGGCAACTTTACCGTGACTTGGAAATGGCAGGATCTGCAAATCGGTTGGCAAACACAGTACATGGATGAGCAGTTAGTTGCCTTCGTAGAAGTTGAAGAGTACGAGCGTGGTGATTATGACGACTCGGTCGTAATGGATGAGTTTTTCCAGCACGACATCAACTTCTCATATGTATTAACCGATACGGTTAAAATGTATGGCGGTATCAAAAACGTGACGAACGAAGAACCTTTCTTGACGAACTTTGCTTATCCAGCAAGTGCCCGAGGAAGATTTTACTTTGTAGGGTTTGACATGCAGCTTAACTAAGCGCTTATAGTCCTAATAAAAGCAGCTCAATCGAGCTGCTTTTTTGTTTTTGTAATAAACCTTGTTGCAACCTTTAAACGTAACGATTATGTTAACGCTATACTTACTGGTCTAACCAGATTGCACGAGAGCCTAAGTATCAGCGCCGCTTTACTGCAATAGCACTTTCTAGAAAATGAGCGTGAACAATTATGTCAAAGAACTACGTACTCAATACTTATAATAAATTTCTTAAACTGCCCTTTGGCAAAAAGCTGTTTAGCTGGTATTCAGCCCGCAGAGCACCTTATTTTTCAACAGTTTCACCACTTATTACAGACATCAAACCTAACTACTGTGAAGTGCTTATTAAAAAGCGTAAAGGGGTAGAGAATCACATTGGCACTGTTCACGTGATTGCGATTTGTAATGGTTTAGAAATGGCCATGGGCTTTATGTGCGAAGCATCAATCCCTAAAAATCTGAGGTGGATCCCAAAGGGCATGGAAGTAAAGTATCCAGCCAAGGCCGATTCAGACATCCGTTGTGTCGCTGAAGTTCCAGCTGATGCGTGGAAGCCTGGTGATTTGCCTATTTCAGTAAAGGCGTATAACGCTGAAGGCACAGTGGTGGTAGATGGTACTATTACGGTTTGGGTAAGCGAAAAACGCTAAACTATGTCGTGTTATTTGAAGGTCGCTTTTGCGGCCTTTTTTTATGTCTAGTTACTGGCGCAATATTAAGTTTTTACTACAGAAGTATTTCTAATTGACAGCATGCGAAAACACATCTAAGAATACACTGGTAAGCGATTAGGGCGCTATATCGGAAGTCTATTTCATTCAACAATTAAGTGGTTGTTCTCTTAGTGAACTTTATTAGGGGGACCACGATGAAAGAGGTTAAGATGTCTGTAATCACAAAAGAACAAGTCACTAGAAAACCTTTCGCAGATAAGAAAAATTACCCTTACGGATTCGCACGTTCCGGGGATTTTTCAATTAATGAAAGTAAGCTTCTTCAGGCCCATGGTAGCTTGTTTGCTGCGCTTGTTGACGGAAAGATCACGCCGGAGAATGACGAAGAACAAGCTTATCTAGAGTCAGCTCTCGGGCACCGTGAACCTTCAACACCTCAAGAAAAAGCGTGGTTAAAATACCAAGCTAGAATCAATAGGCCAAAAACTGCTAGCATTTATGGGTCTAAGCGTCCGGCTGCAGAAGAGGTTGACGATGATCAAGATATAAGCGATAACAGTGATCTTGATATCGACCTCGATGATTAATGTTATGCCTTTATGCATCTCAAATGCATAGAGGCGCCTCTCTTAGAGCAATCATATTTATTGTTTGCGCTGTTAATATTGTGTAAACAAATATCCTATTTCATGTCAAATTTGCGTTCATTGTGAAATATTCATCCTAATTATTGTAATTATTGGGATATATATCTCACTTTTACGCAATTTGGTGTTTTATCTTCCTATTACCTTAGATATAGTCGGGGCATCGTCAACGTACGCTGACAAACCCCCCAACCCATTACAGGAGAAAGCACTGTGAAAATGATGTCGGGCGCAGCCATGGTGGTTGAAGCGCTAAAAGATGTAGGAGTGACACACGTGTTCGGTTACCCAGGTGGTGCCGTACTAGACATTTATGATGCGTTATTTGCGCAAGATGATGTCAAACACGTCCTCGTACGTCATGAACAGGCAGCCGCCCACATGGCGGATGGTTATGCACGTTCAACTGGCAAAACCGGCACAGTGCTCGTCACATCAGGTCCAGGCGCTACGAATACTATTACAGGTATTGCTACTGCGTACATGGACTCTATTCCGATGGTCATTTTATCGGGACAGGTGCCGTCGAAGCACATTGGTGAAGACGCATTCCAAGAAACTGATATGGTGGGGTGCTCACGCCCTATCGTTAAGCACAGCTTCTTGGTCAAGCGCGCGGTTGATATTCCAGAAGCGATTGCCAAAGCCTATTATATTGCTAACACTGGCCGTCCTGGACCGGTGGTTGTAGATTTGCCAAAAGATATTGTTAACGTAGCGGAAGAACATCCTTATGTGTATCCAAGCGACGTTACCATGCGTTCTTATAACCCAACAGAAAAAGGCCACCCCAAGCAGGTGAAGAAAGCGGTTGAGTCGCTTCTTAAAGCAGAACGCCCGGTATTATATGTAGGTGGTGGTGCAGTAGCTTGCGACGCGTCAGAAAAAGTTATTGAGTTAGCTGAAAAGCTAAATGCTCCAGTAACTTGTACGCTGATGGGCCTTGGTGCTATGCCGGGAACGCATAAGCAATTTATTGGTATGCTTGGTATGCACGGCACGCTTGAAGCAAATAAAACCATGCACAACGCCGACTGTATTATCGCACTGGGTGCACGTTTTGATGACCGTGTTACCAACAACGTCGATAAATTCTGCCCTCATGCAGATATTATCCATGTTGATATCGACCCTGCATCAATTTCTAAGACCGTAAATGCGCATATTCCTGTTGTAGGTTCGGTAGATAAAGTACTAGGCCAAATTTTAGAGCAGGTAAATAAGAAAGATTTATCAGGTCAAAGCGAAAAGCTAGCCGACTGGTGGCAGCAGATAGAAACATGGCGTTCTCGTGAGTGTTTGAGCTACGCGCAAGGCGAAGAAGTCATTAAACCACAGCGTGTTATCGAGGCCTTGTACAAGCACACCGACGGTAAAGCTTATGTAAGTTCTGATGTTGGTCAGCACCAAATGTTTGCTGCGCTTTATTATCCGTATGATAAACCGCGTCAGTGGATCAACTCCGGAGGTCTTGGCACCATGGGCTTTGGTTTACCGGCTGCAATGGGCGTGCAGTTTGCGCACCCAGGGTCAACCTCTGTGGTAGTAACGGGTGACGGCAGTATTCAAATGAATATTCAAGAGCTGTCTACTTGTTTGCAGTACAACTTGCCTATCAAGATTATCTCACTAAACAACCGTGCTTTAGGTATGGTTCGTCAATGGCAGGATATGATTTATAAAGGGCGTCACTCACACTCGTATATGGATTCAATGCCTGACTTTGTGAAGTTGGCAGAAGCTTACGGGCACGTAGGCATTAAAGTAGATAAGCTTGACGAGCTAGATGCAGCAATGGAGAAATGTTTCAGCTACACAGATCGCTTAGTGTTTATGGACATAGCAGTAGACCAAAACGAACACGTATATCCAATGCAAATTAAGTTTGGCGCAATGGATGACATGCGCTTAAGCAAGACGGAGCGAACCTGATGAAACGTATTATCTCTGTATTAATGGAAAACGCCCCTGGCGCACTATCTCGTATCGTTGGTGTATTCTCACAACGTGGTTATAACGTTGACTCACTATGTGTGGCACCTACCGACGACGCGAGCCTTTCGCGTCTGACGATTATCACCCACGGCGACGACAAGGTTATCGAGCAGATCACTAAGCAGGTAAACAAGCTTATTGATGTGCTAAAAGTGGTCGACCTTACTGAGGGTGCGCACATTGAGCGTGAGCTTATGCTCATTAAAGTCGCTACCCGCACAGAGTCGGTACGCGCTGAAGTGAAGCGGAATTCTGATATTTTCCGTGCGCGTATTGTAGATGTGAACGTAAACAACTACACCATTGAAATTACGGGCACCACAGATAAGCTAGATGCATTTGCCACGACTATGGGGCAGTGTGCTGAAATTATCGAATCATCGCGCACCGGCGTGTGTGGGCTTGCTCGAGGTGATAGGGCGCTTCGTCCTTAAATTGAGTTGGTTGAAATCGACTCAATACTTCATAGTTAATAAACGAAAGAGGGCGCTTGCGCCCTTTTTCTTGTTAAGGAGTAATGTAGTGCGATGCACAGTTTGTCGTACAGGTTTAGTTATTCAAACGTGCCTTTGACCAAAGCCCTGCCATGCTGAACCAGCTGCCTGCCTTTAGCGATAACGTGAACAATATCCAGTGTTTCCCTCTCGCACAGCACAATGTCGGCGTCACATCCAACATCGATTTTCCCCTTGCGATGCAGCTTAAGTCTCTTGGCGGGGGTGCTACTGACAACCGAAATGGCGTTCTCTAGCGATACATTGTGTTTTAATACCAGAGCCTTAAATGCGTCAAATAAACTGCCTACTTTTCCCACTTCTAAGCCTACAAGCAGGCCTTTATCATCAAAAACGGGAAGGCTAGCGTTGCCGTCTGAACTCATGCTTAAACAACTTGCGGGTACACCCTGATTTAAGCAGTAGGCGACGGCCTCTGCAGCGGGTATTTCACCCTCTTCAATAAATTGCTCGTTGGTGCTGGTGGTCATATCAATAACACCGCCTTTTTGCGTCCAAGCGATTCCTGCATCTAACAAACTTTGGTTTCTATTGATGTGAGTTGGGTAGAACTGGCTTGCCGGAATATCCGTGTTATCAACAACATCATGCAATACAGAAAGTTGGCGCTTTCCGTCGCCAGTGTGTATGTAAACAATACCCGCTTTGCCAGAAATCATGCCGCCAGTTCGTGCTTGTGCTGCAACCTCTGCAAGCGCCAGGAAAGTCGGCTCGGCAGCTCTATGATCGGCAATTGCGACTTCTCCGACCCCAATCATGCAGTCGATTAGCACAACGTCATCTGTAACGTTGCCCGTAATGGTGCGGGCCGGAAGATGATAGGAGCCTGTGTAACAATACGCGCTGATCCCCTCAATGTTTAAGCCTCTTGTCTTAGCCACTAAATCAGGCAGCGTTCGTGTAGTTGCATCGGTACCTAACGCACCAATAACAGTTGTTACGCCATGTAAACTAGCATCAGTCAGCGACATTTGTGGCGTACGAGTGTGAAAGCCACCCTCGCCACCGCCACCAGAAATATGCACTAAACTGTCAACAAGGCCAGGCAGCGCAATCAAATTACTGCCGTCAATAATATTTAGAGAAGGTGAATCCATCGAAATGTTAGGGGCAATATGTGCAACAGCATTGTTGGCGATTAAAATGTCTACTGTGCCTTGTGGTGAAGGCGAGTAGCACTCTACATTTTTGATAAGCGTTAGCATTTAAGAAAAACCTATGAGAACGGCGGTGATAACAGTAAGCGACGCAAGTGCGAAAAGGCAGGCGCAAAACTTTGCGATAAATTTTACCCATGTTGTCCAACTTACGCCAGCCACACCTAAGCAACCTATTAGCGAAGCAGAAGTCGGAATGATTAAGTTAGTCAGGCCATCGCCTAGCTGAAAAGCTAGCACGGCAACTTGGCGAGTGACGCCCACAAGGTCTGATAGCGGTGCCATCAACGGCATGGTGATCGCTGCCTGTCCTGATCCAGAAGCAATAAAGAAATTAAAGATGCTTTGAAACAACAGCATTAGCCAAGCGCTCATTACAGAACCAGTTTGTGATAATGCGCTACCCGTGTGATATAGCAAGGTG
>JAXHTT010000182.1:0-6686 GCA_034190055.1 Pseudomonadota bacterium
ATCGAGAACTGATCTTGGTTCACGGAATCTGGATATAGCATGTCACACGAACCAATAGTGGCTTCGCCGCAACAAGTGAAACAGCGCTTGACTTGCTTTTGATATGCTTTAAATTCGGCTGTCATGGCTTCTTTAAACGCTACAGCTTTAGCCGCGATAACGTGCATAAGCGGGCCGCCTTGAATGCCCGGGAAAATAAGTGAGTTAAACTTCTTTTCAAGCTCAGGGTTAGACTTACACATAATAAGCCCGCCGCGAGGGCCCCGTAATGTTTTGTGAGTCGTGGTAGTGACCACGTGCGCAGCATTAATTGGCGAGGGGTAAACACCCGCTGCGACGAGACCTGCTACGTGCGCCATATCTACCAGCAAATACGCGCCTACACTATCGGCAATCTCTCTAAACTTTTGCCAGTCGACAACGCGAGAGTAAGCTGAAAACCCCGCCACGATCATCTTTGGGTTATGCTCTTTAGCTAACGCTTCTACTTGGTCGTAGTCAATCTCACCGGTTTCGGTGTTTAGCCCATATTGAATGGCATTGTATAGCTTGCCTGAAAAATTAGGTTTAGCACCATGGGTTAGGTGGCCACCGTGGTCAAGACTTAGCCCGAGTATGGTATCGCCAGGGCTTAGCAGTGCCATGTAAACCGCAGTATTGGCTTGCGAACCAGAATGGGGTTGAACATTAACATAATCAGCTTCAAACAGGGCTTTGGCTCTGTCGATAGCAAGCTGTTCAACTTTATCCACGGCTTCACAGCCACCGTAGTAGCGCTTACCCGGATAGCCTTCTGCATACTTATTCGTTAGCTGACTACCCTGTGCCTGCATAACGGCTTTACTGGTGTAGTTCTCTGATGCGATTAGCTCGATGTGATGTTCTTGGCGTTCGTCTTCTTGTGCAATAAATTGGGCGATATCTGTGTCTTGCTGGTAAAGGTTTTGGTTTAGCGTATTCATGCTGCCTCCTAATATTCGTTGTTGTGTGTTCGATACTAGAAGTGCAAAATGAATAAATAAAATTAATAAAAAATATGGCATTATAATTTTATTAAATGCTCGCAGTTGTACTTTTGGCACGGCATGTTTGTGCTTTGTCTTTAGTGAAGCGGCCAATAGAGTGAGCCTTTAAAATTGGTTGGTGAAAGGTCAGTGTCTAGTTGACGCTATAAAGAAGGTGTAAGGTAAAGTAATGAAAAACTTGTCCATAGATTTCCTGCGTTCGTTTGTGCTTATCGCACAGACGGGAAGCTACACACAATGTGCCGAACAGCTGCAACGTACGCAACCTGCAATTAGCCTGCAAATTAAAAAACTAGAAGAAATGATTGGTGAGAAGTTATTTTCTCGCGACAAGAATCGTTTAACGCTTACCGGCGCTGGTAGTCGCTTATTGTCATATGGTGAGAAAATAGTAGCGCTTAACGACCAAGCTATGGCTGAGTTCGGTAAGCCTCAAGTGACTGGAAATATTAAGTTAGGCATTCCCAGTGAATTTAGCACCACGCTTATGCCTAAAATTATTCGACGGTTCACACAAACTTACCCGGAAATATCGCTGGAAGTACATTGCGCGCTAAGCAAAGATTTGTTGAGCGAACCGTTAAAAAGTCAGTTCGACTTAATTTTGTCACTACAGGAAACACCAAACCCACAGCAGGATGGCTTTATCATTTCAGATCAACTGGTATGGGTAGGCAGTCAGCGCTTTGTTAACAGTGTGCCTGCTAAACTCCCTATTATTGCAGCCCCTTCACCGTGTATTTATCGCAAGCGCGCCACTAATCTTTTATCTGCAATTAAAAAGCCGTGGCAGGTGGTATACACCATTGCAGATTTGAACGGTATTCAAACTGCTATTAATGAAGGGCTAGGCATTACGGTACTGGCAAAAAGCTCAGTACCGTCAGGATTGCACATTTTATCTAATTCAGAAAACTTGCCCGAACTTGGACATGTAGGCGTTTGCTTAGTTAACCCTCAAAAAGTGTCATCTAAAGCGATTAGCCTGCTGACCGAAACTATTACTAACGAGGTTGCTAACTTCTAAAGTGATATCTTGTTTGTCTATGCCTTTTTAACAAACTGCGCGGTAAGCATCATCTCACCAGCACCATCTACTTTGCAGTCTAGCTGGTGGTCTTTGGCATCTTTTACATGACGGATAACCGCTTTGGTACCAATTTTAAGCACAAGCGAGCTGCCTTTTACTTTCAAATCTTTTGCCAGTGTTATCTTGTCACCAGCAACTAACGGCGTACCGTTATAATCTTTTGCAGAGACTTCCTCTTCAACCTCGTTAGGGTTCCACTCGTGGCCACATTCGGGGCAAATAAGTAAAGACTGATCTTCATATACATATTCAGACTGGCAATGCGGGCAAGGAGGTAGTGACATGTGGAATTCTCTTAAAATACTAAATTAAAACGCTCGGGTCATAAAGTGACTGTTAGGGTTAAGCGAATAGCTACCAAAGGGGCCGCAGTCGACAAAACCAAACTTTTTATAAAGCGTTCTCGCCGCTAAAAAGTAGTCTTGTGTACCCGTTTCTAAACTTACCAAGCTAAACCCTTTCATTTTCGCATGTTCTAAGGCAAAAAGTAATAACTGAGAAGCCACGCCACACCCTCTATAGGATTTTGCCGTTCTCATAGATTTCAGCTCTGCGCTTTGTGCATCAAGAGCTTTAATAGCAACACAACCCGCAAGCTTTTCTGCTTCTTTAATAGTTGCACTACCTATGCCCCTATTTTGCGCACTTGGTATTACTTGAAGATCGCGTAAAACACCGGTGTTATTTTCAAACTGTAGGCGCATAACCCCCACTGTTTGATTGTCTAACTGAGTGTCGTAGTTAACTAGTGAAGCAGTAACCTCTAGCACTTTTTCAGCGTTCCAGTCGGGAGCGAATTGGGCGTAATAACCACGCATATTCTCAAAGGTAAAATTAGCAGCACGACCTAAGTCTGAACTTGGTACAAAAGTAATTTTCATAATGCCCTAGTTGTCTTTTCAGGATTTTAGCGCTCGTTTAAGTCTCTCGTGAAGCAAACAATATATCGCCATGCATATATAAACACCGCAAGCGACTTTAGTGGTTACTTATGCGCGACCAACTATGCATTCTGCTACCTTCATTATAAAGCGTAGCGCCAGTGTATTACTGTCCCAGCGAGCTGAGCGGGCGAACTCGATTTTTTGTTAGGTGCGTTTATTTTTAAACCACAACCCTAGGTGGTTTACCATGAAAGTCCAAGTACAATTTTCTGAGATTATCCGGCACGAGAGGCCAGCCACGTTCAATACCTTCTTTGGTACCTTTCCAGAATAAGTGCTCTGTATAATATACATCTATGTACTCGAATTCCGCCTTGGTTGCAGTATCTAGTTTCTCGCTCATGTACTGCAACTGCTCGAGTGCTTCTTCTAAGTCGCCTTGGTTTAACAAAATAGTTGTCAAATTTGCGAACTCTTCCATTAGAAATGTAAGCGCCCAACTCTCATGTTTTTCCATAAGAGGAACAACGTCAGGAAACTTAGTGCGGATCTCTTTTAAAAATCGTCTTGTTTCTGATTTAGCCATTGATTCCCTAGAAGTACCTAACTTTTAAATAAGGGGCGCAGGCACATAGAGCATAATGGCTAAGCCGCCCCGCGTGTATGCGTCCCAGCGAGCGGCAGCGAGTGACATAATTTGTTTGTTAGCTACCATTGTTAAATTGAAAAGTGATAGCACATACGCTAGCATATAAATTATGAACAAAGTAGTTATTGACACCAGTGTACTTACTAGCGCCCTGATTGGCAAAACAGGACCAGCCCGAGAAGTGATACGGCAATGCTTGTTGGGCCAGTTAAAACCGTTGATTAGCACGACCTTATTTTTGGAATACGAAGCAGTAAGCAAGCGAGACAAAATCAAAGAGTTGTGCCCGCTTACCGAGGACGAAGTGAACAATTTATTAGCAGCATTTTTTAGTGTTTGCGAATGGGTGCAGATACATTATTTGTGGCGACCAAATTTAAAAGACGAAGGCGATAATTTTCTAATTGAACTTGCAGTAGCAGGAAATGCCGAGAGCATTATTACAAATAACCTAAAAGATCTGCGAAATGCAGAATTACAATTTGACGGTTTGAAAGTGTTAGCCCCAGAAGATTATTTGAGAGGAGTTTAATATGTCTACTCTAACTGTACGTTTACCGGACGATAAGCATAATCGATTGAAGGCTTTGGCTGCGCATAAAAAGTTGAGCTTAAACAAATTAATAGAAGAATTATCTACACAAGCGATAGCTGAATTTGATACTGAGGTAAGATTTAAGGCGATTGCTGCCACTGGAGACAAAAAGAAAGGTCTAGAACTTCTAGATAAGCTTGATTCACATTTTGGTAGCTAACACCCCACTAAGGGGCGATAACACATGGGCTAAAATTAGGAACGAAGTGACGCAGCCCATGTGTTAGCGTCCCAGCGAGCAGCGCGAGCGCCTTAACTGACTTTTTAGAAGACTACACGCCGTTGTTCCCTACGAGGGTCGTGTGGATTTACATTACCACCAAATGTTTGTTTATACACCTTGCCTAAGTCTGAAGTGATTTCAAAGGTTACTAAGTAGGGGGCTCCCAAAGCTGAACGCCAATAGTGATACTGCTTTTGATATTGCTCATTAAAACTAAAAGTAGCATTTGCTGACTTAATCCATGATGGAGGGACTTTGTGAGAGTTCAGCATATTGATAAGCAATTTACGCATGCTTTTAGAAAATGGTTCGAGGCAATTTTTAATATCGCTGTGTTCTACTTCTAACAGATTGATTGAGATAGAAGAGGTGTTTGCTTGCTGCGCTAGTAAGCATAACTGCCCTATAGTCCAATAACCAAGATGATCGTTATTTCGGTTATTTAGCATATGAGCGAAGTTTCTTACAATTCCTTTGAACTCTGAACGACGAGCCATGATTCTCCTTGGCTTCTAAACACCGCATTAAGGTGTGAGCAGCGCTTGGCTATACTTGAGCGAAGCTGCCAAGCGTTGCGAATCACTCTTAAATGCTTTGTTATGTGAATTTAAACCGCATGAGCAAGCCAAGAACAAGGCTCTAAGCTCATATCAGTAAAACGAGCTGTAAATGATGAGTCTAATGGGCTGCACGCATAAACACCAAAACTTACCACCGAGCTTGCTGGCATTGGTGGGTTGCTTTTACCCATTTTAGCCGTTGTTTCGCCAAGCTTATGTAGATGGAAAATACGCATTTGCTTAAAAATAACACCATCGAAGGAGGATTCAATTAAAAAATCTGGTCCTCTTCGACTTAAGCGATACCAAATTTCATTTGGAAGCGGAATATCTGAAGTTGCCCAATCTGAGTAACCTAGGTTGGTAACAACACTACCTAATCGTGAAAATTCACTATTCTCGTACTCTATAGAAGCTTTAAACCAGTTTTCACTATCGAGGTAGATAATTAGTCCACATTGATCAAATTGAGCCTGATAATCGAAGCTTACTTTAGTGGTAAAGGTAAAATTGTCACTTGATTCAATCTGTAATGCAGGTGCATTATCGTTGCGAAAACCATAATAAGAACGCTGCCAAAAATCAGTTTCAGGCTCTGTTGTGATAGAAACCGAATCTTTCGCTACTTCACTTACTTTAGGCTCAAAGAGCCACTTACCAACTGTAAAATCTACCATTTATAATCTCTTGTTATATCGATTTTTATGTATTCACATAACACCCACATAAGGGGCAGTAACACATAGGCTAAAATCCGAGCGAAGCGACAGAGCCCACGTGTTACTGTCCCAGCGAGCGGAGCGAGTGACTTAATTTTTTTGTTAGGCGGTATGCAGATCTATTGGCTGTACGTTATCCAAGTTGATGTTTTGCTTTGCCTGCCAGAGTTCATAGTTGTCTTGCATACTAAGCCAACTTTCAGGGCTGCGCCCTAATACCTTTGATAGCCTTAATGCCATTTCTGGCGTTACTGCACTTTTCCCCTTAACGACGCGATTGAGTGTAGAAGCGGCAACACCAAGATGTGCCGCAAGTGTCCTACAACTTATGCCATGTGGTTCCATGTAGATGGACTCAATAAATTCACCGGGATGTGGTGGGTTATGCATATTCATTAGTGATAATCCTCGTAATTTAAGATGTAAGCATTACCATCCGTGAACTCGAAAGTTACTCTCCAATTACCGTTAACTGATATCGACCAAATATTTGACCTTTCTCCTTTAAGTTGGTGAAGAGAAAATCCGGGCAAATTAATGTCATCGATATCTTGTGCGGTATGGATAGCAGCTAACTGCATGCGAAGTTTTTTCGCATGCTTAGTCTGTATACCTGAAGTTTTCCCTTTTTCGAAAAAGAGCTTCAGACCCTTATGTTTAAATAACTTAATCATAAGAAGAGTGTAGCGTGTTGCGCAACGCGGTGCAACTTGACGCCTAACGGCCCGCATAACGGGCAAAAATACGTAGGCTATAATACAGAGCGAAGCGAAGGGAGCCTACGTGTTTTGTCCCTAGCGAGCGCAGCGAGTGTTAATGCGTTTGATAATCATTGAGCCTCCTCCCTATTAGCATAAACTGAGTTTATCCTAATAGGCGACCAAACCAAGGGAGAAAACTCAATGAACTTTTATACTAATACACATCCGTACTATTGTGGA
>JAXHTT010000183.1:0-6658 GCA_034190055.1 Pseudomonadota bacterium
CGTATTTTTGAGGAAATTAAGGCAACCTTTAACGTTCCTCTTATTACTGATGTACACGAACCCCACCAAGCGGCACCAGTCGCCGAAGTGGTTGACGTTATCCAGTTACCTGCCTTCCTAGCTCGTCAGACCGACCTAGTGGTTGCCATGGCAAAAACGGGTAGTGTAATAAACGTTAAGAAACCACAGTTTTTAGCGCCTCATGAAATGCGCCATATAATTGGAAAGCTAGGTGAAGCGGGTAACGACAAGGTTATTCTTTGTGAGCGCGGTAGCTGCTTCGGCTATAACAACCTAGTTGTAGATATGCTAGGTATGGACGCAATGAAAGAATATGCGCCAGTGATTTTTGATGCGACTCACGCACTACAGATGCCAGGTGGTCGTGCTACCTCTGCCGATGGTCGACGGGCACAAGCTGCTCAATTAGCAAGAAGCGGTATGGCGTTGGGCTTAGCGGGCTTGTTCATTGAAGCTCATCCTAATCCTGATGAGGCACTGTGTGATGGACCTTGTGCATTACCGCTGGCGAAATTAGAGCCATATTTACAGCAAATGAAAGCGTTAGATGAACTAGTGAAAGATTTTGACGCGTTAGATACAAG
Organism: Pseudomonadota bacterium; assembly: GCA_034190055.1. Classification (GTDB taxonomy): domain Bacteria; phylum Pseudomonadota; class Gammaproteobacteria; order Enterobacterales; family Alteromonadaceae; genus Alteromonas. The sequence goes on from JAXHTT010000183.1 coordinate 606, forward strand.
TAATACCTAAGCAGGTGTTGATGGCGTATGCCGGTGCAAGCACCGGCATGCGTATCAGGTGTGTGAGTTGCTTATTCCGCTTCAGAAACGGTTACGCGCTCTTCACCTTTTGCCATTGCTAATAGATTCTTGTGAAGCTGGACTTGGATCTCTTCAGCTAAAATTGCCTTTGATTGCTTCTTAACGACGATGTGAGCATCGTTTTCCGGCAATACTTCAGCCATTTTTACACTGGTCATTGCAGTGTTGATTAACGATTGTAGATTGATCTTTTCTGGTTGTGCGTTAGCATTTGCAGCAGCGCTTGCGAAAGCCATTACAGAAACGCTAGCTAAAAGTAGTTTTTTCATTTTCACACCTAATAAAAATAATTAAAAAATTGTTGGCCAATGTTAAAATGTTTAACATTTGGTCGACATAATTGACTGAAATTAAATGCTCTTTCTTAATTTCGGGTAAATTATAATCAGTGGGTGATGAGAAATAAAACGAGTAAAAGTATGGGTTTTCATTAGAAAAACTAATGGATTTGTCATGCTTCGGTCACACTGGATTTGAATACAATATATGCACCGACGTTTACCTCCTCTTAATGCCTTAAAATCGTTTGAAGCCGCGGCGCGTCACTTGAGCTTTACCAAGGCAGCAGACGAATTGTTTGTTACCCAAGCAGCAGTAAGTCATCAAATAAAAGCCCTTGAAGATTTCTTATCTATGAAGCTGTTTCTTCGTAGAAATAGAACATTGCTTCTTACCGAAGAAGGGCAGGCCTATTTCTTAGAGTTAAAAGATATTTTTAAGAATTTGCAGGATGCGACGGAAAGGCTACTTGCTAAAGGCAGTAAAGGTGCCATTACAGTCGCCATGCCGCCTAGCTTTGCAAGCCAATGGTTGGTACCCCGTATTCATAAGTTTAGTTTGGCTCACCCAGATATTGACGTGCGCATAAAAGCGGTAGACTTCGACGAGGGTTTCTTAGAAGACGACGTAGACGTTGGAATATATTACGGCAAGGGGCGTTGGGCTGGTTTGCAGGCTGATCAGCTGCACAGAGAGTTTTTAACGCCGCTATGTTCACCCATGCTTTTTCAAGGCCCTAAGCCACTTTCTAACTTGTCTGATTTAAGACATCACGTGTTACTTCACGATTTGAGTCGAACCGCGTGGAAAAACTGGCTTAAGCATGTTGGCGTTGTTGGTGTGAATGTGAACCAAGGGCCGGTTTTTAGCCATTCTATGTTGGTATTGCAAGCGGCTGCGCTAGGTCAAGGTATCGCATTGGGTAATACCATACTCGCTAGGCCAGAAATTGAAGCAGGACGACTTGTGATGCCGTTTGAAGAACGGGTAGAAAGTCGTGACGCATTTTATTTAGTGTGTGAGGAATCACAGGCTGAATTAGGAAAAATTGCAGCGTTTAGAGACTGGATCTTAGCCCTGGTCGAAGCTGAACAAGAGGATTTGTTGTAGTATGGCGAGATTAAAAGAAAGTAATACACAAACCACTACAGAAACGACTACAAATGACGTTGTTTTCGATATGGAAGTGCATGCTGCCAAAGCGCCTATCGCATGCTTAATACTTGGGCACGGCGCTGGTGCGGGTAAAGAGCATGAGTTCATGCAAGACATGGCAAACGAACTTGTTGCAAAGGGCATATCTACGGTGCTTTTCAATTTTCCTTATATGCAAACCATTAAGTCTACTGGTAAGCGCAGACCTCCTGATAAAGCCGATAAACTCATGTCACACTTTGCTGCGGTAATTGAGTCCTGCAGCAAAGATAACAAAGCCCTCCATAACTTACCCGTCTTCATAGGCGGGAAGTCGATGGGCGGACGTATGGCCACCATGGTGTATGAAGGTATAAGCAATGTAAAAGGCGCTATAGCTCTGGGCTATCCATTTCACCCACCGGGTAAGCCGGAGAAAACCCGCACAGAGCACTTGCTAACAGCGGCGAAACCTCTGCTTATCATCCAAGGGGAAAGGGATACCTTTGGCACTAAAAATGAAATTGAAAGTGGTCAAGAGAACTACGCGCTATCATCAGCTATTGAGTGCGTATTTTTAGAAGACGGTGACCACAGCTTTAAACCTCGAAAGGCTAGCGGTAAAACCCAACAAGAACACATTGTTAAAGCTGCTGAATTAACCGCGGCGTTTATAAACCGCAATCTGTCTAGTTGATGCTCAAAACAACATTTGAAACGAAAGCGAACGATTAAATTAATGAGTAACGAAAAACGTAGGTTTGCTAGCCTTGCTAAACTTTACCTTGTCATTGGAGCTGCACTTGCAGGCTTAGCGGTTGTGCTAGGGGCGTTTGGCGCACATGGTTTAAAAAGTGTATTAAGTACACAGCAACTCAACACATTTGAAATAGGTGTGCGCTATCAAATGTATCATTCACTAGCCTTGTTGCTATTGCCCGCTCTGTCTGGTTACGTTTCATCGAAGTGGGCTAACCGTGCGGCATTTTGTTTTGTTATCGGCACAGTATTGTTTAGCGGAAGTTTATACGCGCTAGCCATCAGTGGTATTAAATGGTTTGGCCCAGTTACCCCATTGGGCGGTCTATTCTTTATCGCTGGGTGGACGTTATTAATAATTGGTTTGCTTGTGGGACGGTCTAAAGAGAATGAAAGGGCACAGCAAAACTCATCTGATTTAAACCAGACAAATGCTAAACACACGACGCAAGCCGAAATAACGGACAAAAACAGAGGAGCAGGTAATGTCTAATGCTAGTATTTTAGGCTATTGCCGACCGGGGTATGAAAATGACACGGCTAACGAACTCACGTCGAGATACGGTGAAGCTCAGTGTTACGGCTACCCAGTGTCAAAGAAAAATAGTGGCTTTGTACACTACCATTTATACGATGCCGCGCAATTAGAGCAAACCATTACCCAGTTTGCTGTTCACGACAGCATCTTTCCTCGCCAGCTAGTGGCTGTTTTTGCTACGTTAAGTGAAGTTGAAAAAGAAGATAGAGTGGGGCAAATACTTGAAGCACTTAAAGAAGTAGAAAAACCGTTTTCAATATTTGGTGCCATCGACGTGGAGTACCCCGATACCGAGGACGGGAAAACCCTCGCTAAATTTTGCCGTAAGTTTACCGTACCTCTTCGTCAAGCCTTAAGAAGGGCAGGGTGGCTCACTGCAAAAGAAAATCTAGGTAAACCTAAGCTGCATATTTTCTTTGAGTCATTTGAAATTTGTCATATTGGCTATACATTACCTAGCCACGCAAGTCGTGATCATCTCGGTATCTGCCGATTAAAATTTCCAAGTGATGCGCCTAGCCGGTCAACGCTTAAACTCGAAGATGCACTTGTAAACATGCTGAATGACACTCAGCAAACGAAAGTACTTCGAAGCGGTGGTCGTGCGGTTGACTTAGGGGCGTGCCCTGGCGGCTGGACCTATCAATTGGTGAAGCGCGGCATGTATGTGGAAGCTATCGATAATGGACTTGTAGCCGATAGTTTAATGAGTACCGGGTTGGTTGAACATCACGCAGCAGACGGCTTTACTTATCGACCACAATTTGGTCGCGTCGATCTGCTTGTCTGTGATATGATAGAGCAACCCGATAGAGTAGCGAAATTGATGGGGGATTGGCTGGTCAAGCACTGGGCGACCCACGCCATTTTTAACTTAAAGCTACCTATGAAACAACGCTATGAAACTGTAGTCGAAGCCATGGCGTTGCTAAATAGCCGTTTAAATGCCTTAGATGATGCATTCGCGGTTATGGTTAGGCATCTCTACCACGACAGAGATGAAGTTACAGTAACAATTGTTCGCACTTCAGTTGATGAGGTGTGATTTTGTTATTTTTCAAAAAAGTGTCATAACATATTAAGTTGTTGATACTTATAGAAAAGAATTGATGCTGGCGCGGATTTTGACAAGCGAATTTGAGGTTTATGCTAAAAAAGGTGTAAATCTGGTATAGAAATCCTTTATAATCCAGCCGTTTTTTTACTCTGAACCAATGAAAGTGAACTAATGTCAGACTTATCTTTATACAGAAACATTGGTATTTTCGCCCACGTAGACGCGGGTAAAACTACCACAACAGAACGTATCTTGAAGCTTACTGGTAAAATCCATAAAACTGGTGAGGTTCACGATGGTGAATCAACAACGGACTTCATGGAGCAGGAAGCTGAGCGTGGTATTACCATCCAGTCAGCGGCAACAACCTGTTTCTGGAAAGATCATCGCATGAACATCATCGATACTCCGGGACACGTTGACTTTACAGTTGAAGTATATCGTTCACTTAAAGTACTAGACGGCGGTATCGGTGTATTCTGTGGTTCTGGCGGTGTTGAGCCTCAGTCAGAAACTAACTGGCGCTATGCTAACGAATCTGGCGTTGCACGCTGTATCTTCGTTAACAAGCTAGACCGTATGGGTGCAGACTTCTACCGTGTTGTTGGCCAAGTTAAGAAAGTACTTGCTGCTAACCCACTAGTAATGACGCTTCCAATCGGTATCGAAGACGAGTTTAAAGGTGTTGTAAACCTTCTAGACATGAAAGCGTACATCTGGGACGACTCAGGCCTACCTGAGAACTACGAAGTAGTAGATATTCCAGAAGACATGGTTGAGAAAGCGAACGAGTACCGTGAGCAACTAATCGAGACTGCTGTTGAGCAAGACGACGACCTAATGATGGCTTATATGGATGGCGAAGAGCCGTCTCTAGAAGACATCAAGCGTTGTATCCGTAAGGGTACTCGTGACCTTGCGTTCTTCCCAACATACTGTGGTTCTGCATTTAAGAACAAAGGTATTCAGTTGGTTCTTGACGCGGTTGTTGACTTCCTACCTTCTCCAACAGAAGTAGACCCTCAACCTCTTACAGACAAAGACACAGGTGAGCCTACTGGTGAAGTTGCAACTGTATCTACTGAAGAGCCGTTCCGTGCGCTAGCGTTCAAAATCATGGACGACCGTTTCGGTGCGCTTACGTTTATTCGTATTTACTCTGGTGTACTTAACAAGGGCGACACCGTTCTTAATAGTGCTACAGGTAAAACTGAGCGTATTGGCCGTATGGTTGAGATGCACGCTGACGAACGTAGTGAGCTTACTTCAGCGCAAGCAGGTGACATCCTAGCTGTTGTAGGTATGAAGAACGTTCAAACTGGTCACACGCTTTGTGACACTAAGAACCCTTGTACTCTAGAGCCAATGATCTTCCCTGAGCCAGTAATCTCGATTGCTGTTAAGCCAAAAGATAAAGGCGCTAATGAAAAGATGTCTATCGCTATCGGTAAGCTAGTAGCAGAAGATCCATCTTTCCAAGTTGAAACTGACGAAGATTCAGGCGAAACCATCCTTAAAGGTATGGGTGAACTTCACCTTGACATCAAAGTAGACATCTTGAAGCGTACTTACGGCGTTGAGCTAGAAGTAGGTCAGCCTCAGGTTGCATACCGTGAAACTATCACGCTACCTGTTGAAGACAGCTACACGCACAAGAAGCAGTCTGGTGGTTCTGGTCAGTTTGGTAAGATTGATTACCGCATCAAGCCAGGCGAAACTAACTCTGGCTTCAAGTTCACATCTACTGTTGTGGGCGGTAACGTACCTAAAGAATTCTTCCCTGCAATCGAAAAAGGTTTCGCAGGTATGATGGAAGTAGGTCCTCTAGCGGGCTACCCAGTACTAGACGTTGAAGTTGAGCTATTCGACGGTGGTTTCCACGCAGTTGACTCATCAGCAATCGCGTTCGAAATTGCAGCGAAAGGTGCATTCCGTCAGTCAATGCCAAAAGCAGGTCCTCAAATTCTTGAGCCTGTGATGAAAGTTGACGTATTCAGCCCAGAAGACAACGTTGGTGACGTAATCGGTGACCTTAACCGTCGTCGTGGTATGATCAAAGACCAAGAAGCTGGCGCCACTGGCGTTCGCATCAAGGCTGACGTACCTCTATCTGAGATGTTTGGTTACATCGGTCACCTACGTACTATTACATCTGGTCGTGGTCAGTTCTCTATGGAATTCAGCCACTACTCTGCATGTCCTCAG
>JAXHTT010000184.1:0-6654 GCA_034190055.1 Pseudomonadota bacterium
GCCCAGCATATAAACAAAAGCTAGATAACGACGAGAAAACCTATCGCGTTACCCTATACGATATTGATGTAGGCTTTAAGGTGAAAAATAGTGTGGTATGGGTAACTGAGCTTATTCATTTAGGTTAATTGCATTTTTAGTGTAAACAGTCTGTGGCGAAATGGCTCACAGTTAATTAGAATACCGCCAAACGAGTGATGCTCATTCTTTGGTTAAAGCATTTAGCAACAAGTCCATAAATTGCATAATGTGTACAACTTTTCACAGAAGGCCAGCACACCCACAGTCATAAATACATTGAAAACAGGATACCTGCTTTACATGCGCACTAGTCAATATTTGCTTGCCACGCAGAAAGAAACACCTGCTGATGCAGAGGTTATCAGCCACCAGCTTATGCTGAGAGCTGGTATGATCAGAAAGCTTGCCTCAGGTCTTTACACGTGGCTGCCGTCAGGTCTTCGTGTACTTAATAAAGTAGCCAATATTGTTCGTGAAGAAATGAACAAAGCAGGCGCGATTGAAGTGCTTATGCCCGTTGTTCAGCCTGCTGATCTATGGGAAGAGTCAGGACGCTGGGAAGAATACGGCCCAGAACTGCTTCGCGTTAAAGACCGCCACCAGCGCGACTTCGTATTAGGCCCAACACACGAGGAAGTGGTAACAGCCCTTGTACGCAATGAAATCAGCAGCTACAAACAACTACCACTAAACCTGTATCAAATCCAAACGAAATTCCGCGACGAGGTGCGCCCTCGTTTTGGTATTATGCGTGGACGTGAGTTCACGATGAAAGATGCATATAGCTTTCACTTAGAAGAAAGCTGCCTGGAAGAGACTTACCAGAAAATGTATAACGCTTACTGCAACATTTTCTCTCGTATGGGTCTTGATTACAGAGCAGTAATAGCCGATTCAGGCTCAATTGGTGGTAATCATTCGCATGAGTTTCACGTGCTAGCTGACTCTGGTGAAGACGCCATTGCATTCTCATCAGGCAGCGACTATGCGGCTAACGTTGAAATGGCCGCCGCTGTGGCGCCAGAAAAAGCACAAGCAAGCGGTGCGGCAGTAGAAACTAAAGATGCGAAAGGCAAAGACTTCGAAAAAATACTCAAAAGTATCGATGCCGATTTAACCAATGCTGTAAAAGTTGTTGTGGTAAAGGCGGCGAACGCTACGGATGACAAAGGCGAAGAAGTACAAGCAGACAACTGGGTTGCATTAGTGTTGCGCGCTGACCACGAATTAAACGATGTTAAAGCAGAGAAGATTGAAGGTGTTGCTACCCCATTAGTTGAAGCGTCATTCGACAAAGCGAAAGAAGTGCTTGGTGTAGTACCCTATTTTGCAGACGCAACTAACCTTCCGATCCCAGCTTACGTGGATGCAAGTGCTGTAGCGCTAGCTGATTTTACAACAGGCGCTGGCGCAGGTGGTAAAATGAACATCAACGCAAACTGGTCTGAAGATATTTCTGGTGTAGATATTCGCAATGTCGTCGCTGGCGATGCGGCTCCAGACGGTAAAGGCACACTTGATATTAAGCGCGGTATCGAAGTGGGTCATATTTTCCAACTTGGCAGCAAGTATTCAGAAGCCATGAACTGCGGTGTGCTTAGTGAATCAGGTAAGCATCAAACGCTGACCATGGGCTGTTACGGCATTGGTGTATCACGCATTGTTGCTGCCGCTATCGAACAAAATCACGATAAATTCGGCATAAAGTGGCCAGATCCTATTGCGCCGTTTAAAATTGCATTAATACCAATGAATATGCATAAATCTCATCGTATAAAAGAAGCTGCAGAAGCGCTATACGAAGAGCTTATTGCACTAGGCGTAGAAGTGTTATTTGATGACAGAAAGGAGCGCCCGGGTGTTATGTTCAATGATATGGAATTAATTGGCATACCTCACAGCATTGTTATTGGTGAAAGAAACCTGGATAATCAACAGGTTGAATATAAGAACAGACGTACTGGCGAGAAACAGTTATTAGACCTTAGCGCAGCAAAAGACTTTGTAGCTGCTCTCTAAAACCTGAACTTGCTCATTAGATAAGTAGATGAGGGCGTATGCGGTTAACTTTTTATGGCGTAAGAGGGTCAATACCCACTCCGGGGGCAGCTTACGTTCGTTATGGTGGTAACACCGCATGCGTTCACATTGAGCTCGAGGATGGTACTGATATCATTCTCGACTCAGGTACTGGTATTCGTTTGCTTGGCGACCGCTTAGTAAAGAAAACAACACCAATCCATCTTTTATTAAGCCATAACCATTGGGATCACATTCAGGGCTTTCCCTTTTTCGCGCCTATTTACCAAGAGTCACGGGAAATAAACGTTTATCCGGGTCTTACTCAGCTCAACGAACCAGATCAAATTTTAAAACAAATGGAAGGGTCATTATTCCCCGTTCCTAAAAGCGCGTTAAAGTCTTCCATAAGCCTTATCGAGTATCCTGCAACAGAGAATACATTTACCATTGGAAGTGCGACTATCACCCGCTTGGCCATGAACCACCCAGGCAGCGGTAGCGCCTATTGTATTGAAGCCGACGGTGCCAAAGTTGCTTATATCACCGATAATGAACTCTACCCTCCTTATAAAAAAGAAACAGATTTTCTAGATTTTGCGAAGTTTGCTAACGGCGCAGACTTGCTTATTCATGATGCACAGTACATGTTATCAGACATGCCCGCCAAAAACGGTTGGGGTCATTCCGTTGCTGAAGAAGCGGTCAAACTCGCAATGGCAAGTCATGTTAAGCAATTAGCTTTATATAGTCATGATCCAGAACGCACAGATGACGCTATAGATGATGTCGTGAAACATTGTAATGAATACGTAACATTGGCAGCGTCTACTTTACATGTATTTGCGTCTTCAGAAGGCCAAACACTGGACTTCAATAAAATATAACAACCCCTTGTAACGGAGAATTTAAGGTGTCTGTGTTAAAGCCCTTTATATTATTAGCAGCGTTTGCTGCTTGCACCCACGTATGCGCGCAAGAAACGCAAAAAGCAAAAAGTGCCCCCTTACCTACCACAAACAACGAACAAGAAAGAACTGTAGAGAAAGCGGATGAGCAGGAGGCACAAGAAGAAAGTGGTATTGAAGTTATTGATATCATTAAGCGTGACACAACCACAGAAAGCGCACTAGATAGACGTATTGAAGGGGATAAAGAAGCGCTAGATAACGTTTTCGCTATTACCCAGCATAGACAAAACTATTTACTTCCTATTACTTACGTTTCTAACCCTAACACCTTCGGCAATGAAGAGTTAACAGAAGAAAACATAGACAATAAAGAGGCTAAGTTTCAAGTAAGCGCTAAGCTACCGCTGTACTTGGAAGATACTGGCTTTGACGGCTTGTACTTCGGCTTTACGCTAACCTCTTTTTGGCAGCTTTATAATAGTGAAGCGTCTAAGCCCTTTCGTGAAACGAATTACGAGCCAGAAGTTTTCTGGCAAGAGACCGCTGACTATTCGGTACTTGGCTACAAATTTAATACTTTCCAGGTCGGCTTCAATCATATGTCGAACGGTCAAAGCGGGTTGCGCTCTCGCAGCTGGAACCGCCTTTTTGCGTCAATAGTGTTTAGCGACAACGACGATATATACTATCTTAAGACTTGGTATCGTATTCCTGAAGATGAAAAAACGGATCCGCTTGATCCGACGGGGGATGATAACCCGGACATTCAAGACTACTACGGCAGAATGGAATTTGGTTACGGCAGAAAAATTGGTGCTTTCAAAGTGCTCGCCCTACTAAGAAACAATTTGGATTTCGACGAAAACAGAGGCAGCATTCAGCTAGACTTCACCTACCCTTTATCTGACCGATATGAGTTACTGCTGCAGTACTTCAATGGTTATGGCGACTCTCTTATCGACTATAACCGCTCACAAGAACGTATTGGTATCGGTTTTCAGCTGCACTTTTTGTAAAACAGATAAGTAAACTTAGTTACAAAGCGCGCGGCAAACTGTTCGTTTTTCATTAACCCGCTTTAGCGCGCTTTTTATATGTCTTAGCTAGTCAATTACGCCCGCAGCGCGATAAAGCTGAATATGTACATCTACCAGAGCAGCAATATCTCTTTGATACCCTCCACCAATGACGGCGGCAATTGGAACGCCTAAACGATCAGCTAAAGCAAACACTGTCTTGTCCCTTTCATAAACACCTTGAGTGGATATATGCAAATGGCCTAGATCGTCGTTCACATGCACATCAACACCCGCATCGTAAATAATGGCATCGGGTTGAAACTGCCTATTAGCCAACGTAAGCGCCTCTTCTAGTGTGGTTAAATACTCGTCGTCTTCCGTACCCTTAGCAAGCCCGATATCAATATCTGAATGCTGCTTTCTATACGGAAAGTTTTTTTCGCCATGAATTGATAGGGTGAAGATATCGCGATCATCTTCAGCAAGCTTAGCTGTGCCATCTCCTTGGTGCACATCCAAATCGACAATGAGTACATTTTCAATAGATGGGGTTTGCTGCATGGTTTTTGCCGCTAAGTACAAGTCGTTGAACAGACAAAAACCAGAACCAAAATCCGCGAACGCGTGATGATACCCCCCAGTTAAATTCAAGGCTTTACCATGCTCTAATGCAAGATTTGCCGTTAAACAAGTGCCTGCTACAGCGGTTCGGGTACGTTCAATTAACTGCTGCGACCAAGGAAACCCTATACGGCGCATGGCTTTTTTATCCAATGCCCCAGTAGTGAGCGCATCGACGTAGTTCGAATCGTAATAGGCCGTAAGAAAAGACAAATCAACAGGTGACGGGGTAATAAAGCGCGCTTTATCGACACCGCGCCTTACTAGCTCGTCTCGAATACCCACATATTTTTCGATGGGAAAGCGGTGTCGCTCTGGAAGGTCTAGCTGACTATATATGGGATGAAAGACGAGTGGCGTGGTCATTATTCTTAGTGCTACTTATTCAATATATGGGTCATGGAACAAGAAATAAGCAACACGATATTATAATCTGCCTTGCTCTTACTCCACTAAGTTCTTGCTCCAAATTTACCCTTAATACTGACAAAGCACGGTTAGCGGGTCAAACTGTTCACCACCTTTTCAACGTTTTCTGACATACTTTTCATAGAGCGCGACATATCATCACGCTGCGCAAGCTGATGATATTTTTCTGACGATGTTACTACGTTACTTATAATGGCTTCCACCTGCTGAAGTACCGCTTCTTGCTCATCTGCCGCCTCGTTAAGCGCCACCACAACGCTAGCGGTTTCTTGAATGTCTCTCACTACGTTGTTGAGGGTTTCAAGTGCCGTTGCGGCCTCTGCTGCGTTGGTATCAGATAACTGTTTGCCAGAAGACATGGCCGCTACCGCACCTTTTGCTTCCGCTTCAAAGCTGCTTAAAATATCGTTAATTTCTTTTGTTGATTGCTGCGTTTTAGCTGCAAGTGCCCGAACTTCGTCCGCTACTACCGCAAACCCTCGCCCGTGCTCTCCTGCCCTCGCAGCTTCAATTGCTGCATTTAACGCTAACAGGTTGGTTTGATCGGCAATTTCATTTATGACGTTCACCACTTTAAGGATATTCGTGCTTCTACTTTGTAGCTCAGACACAATATTGCTGGATTCGGTTACCGTTTTAGCTAGCTGTTTAAAGCCAGCATTCGCGCTTTCAAACGTGGCATAACAGCTTGCCACATTCTTTTCGGAATTATTGGTAGCGACAGCAACTTGGTCAGTAATAGCCACCAAATTCTGTACAATCTCTTTCAGTTTATCTGTGCTGCTATCAAGTGAACGCGAGGCATCGCGCTGTCCATTGGCACCCTCCATAATAGATTGGCTAACATTACCCAGGGTGCCAAACGCATTTTCCATTTCTCGCTCAGCCTGTTGAAGCTGTGCAACCGAATCTTTTAACTTGTATTGCAACGCGCGGGCGGAGTCGGCCAACATACCTAGTTCGTGCTCACTTGTATAAGCTAATTCATAGTCATAGCGGCTATTAGCTAAATTCGATATACAAGCAGCAACAGCCTTTATTGGCTTGATAACTTGAGAGCGCAAGCGAGCAACAACGTACACAACGGAAAGCACAGACAGTGCAATAGCGGCCAGTAGAATAATCCAAAGCATAGTTCGCGTATTTGCTTTAAGCTCAGCTATTGCATTCGCTGAGTCGGCTGCGATTTCTGATGCAATGCTTGATAAAAGCTTAGCGGGCTCTCTATCAATGCCTCGCACAAAGCTATCGCCGACTTTTGGGTCAAACCCTGAGTTAACAAACGCGTTGTAGCCTTCTCGATATTTTTCGGCCATTAAAGCATGTGCTTTTTGAAACTGCCTGATATCAGACTTCACGCTACCACTTACAACATCACTTGACAGCATCAAGTCAAATTGACGAGTGATTTCAGCTTCACGCTGTTTAAATCGCTCCCAGTATTTTTCTCTGTCTTCTTTTTTGTGTCCGCGCAGCAAGACATTTTTCCATTCTTGAACTTGTGTTTTGAACGTACTAAGGGTGGTGTTATCTCAACTGCCATGTGGAGAAGGAATTAGAGCATGGATGAAATCTATTTTTTCAACTGACTAAAAAAACGCTGGCTTGTAGCAAAGCCCTGCTAAAGGCCCATT
>JAXHTT010000185.1:0-6567 GCA_034190055.1 Pseudomonadota bacterium
GTCGCGTATTGTTTGCAAGCGTGGCAAAACTATACTGGTATTGGATCGGTTTAGACGATTTTCCAAAGCCTACTTGGTCGGGAATAAGAACGCCGTAGCCCTGACTTTGCAGAAGGCGAGCTGTACTTTCCCAATAAGAGCCGTTGAAATTTTTGCCGTGAAAAAGTGTTACAACCGGCTTGTCTTTTTTAGGTGGCAAAAACATATAAGCCATTTCAAGATCGATTCCCTGTGAAGAGAAGCTAAATGTTTTTACATCGAATGGATATTCCACCGTGCTCAAGCGCTTATCAAATGCGGGGTGGTCTAGCGAATTGGCGTCGGTTCCCAGTGCAAGAGAGACGTGTGAAAAGAGTAGCAATGACAGCATGCTATGAATTAGCAATATCTTTACATTTTTGAGCATAAATCACCTTCTGGCCGGTTCAAAAGCGGAACGAGCCCAGTATGGCATACCCGCTTTTATCTACCCACTCATCCTCGCCTGGGTACGACAGCAGTACAAAATTTAGCGATGCTTCCCGACAATCTAAATATGGAGCAAATGCTCTTGATGTGTTCTTTTGTTTGTCCTTGCTTTGTTTGTTCATAATTTTTTATCAAAGATAACCATTTTCATAGCCTTTTAAGGTAAGGGTATGTAAAAAGTGATTTTACTTTTTATTAAATTTAGAAAAATTACAATCAAGGGTAATAAGTAAAAAGACTTTTGTTTCAGGTGCTTATGGGTTTGCTGTTATGTGTTGATAAAAACTTGTTAAATTTTTGGTTGACGGGGATAACAAATAGTGGTCATATTCTCACATGTTGAGCATTTGATCTTTGTGTGAGCATTTGGGTTTTAGTGATGTTTTTCCCGATTTCTCCAAGATACGAAGACTCTTCAAAAATTACACTCCACACAATTACGAAAGAATAATAGAGGGTTCACAATGGGACTAGATACAACGAAACACGTGACGCAATCAGCTAAATGCGCTAAACGAGCATCTTTAAGTTTGATTGCTGCCGCAGTAATGGCTGCTACTGTGCCAACGTTAGGTATAGCGCAAGAGCTAAGCCAAGAAAAGCCGATGTACGTACCACCTAGTGAACCCAATGAATTTCTTGATGGCAGAGTGCAAGTTAACTTCTTAGCTATGCAGAATTATCAAGCTATCCAAGCCAAAGATGGTGCGTTTCGCCCAGAAGATGAAACTCAGTCAGATGGCTTCGGTCGTCTTCGCGTGAACTTAATGTTTAAGTTCAAAATTACCGAAAACATAACTGCCGATATTGATATTGCAGAAGAGCCAAATGACTTCGGTAATAATGGCGATAGAGACTTCTCATTCCACCAAGATTTTGCCGGTGTCGAGTTTGATATGTTTGGTTTGACTGGCTATGAAAAAGAGAACGCTAGCCTTATTTTACGCGTGGGCAACATAGGTGCTTCTCCTTTCCAGTTTAAAGGTTTTCAAGACGGTGCGGACAACCAAGGCAACGCACTTATCGGTAACGGCATTAACGACTACGCCACTGCCGAAAACGGTATTCAGCTAAGCTACACCGAAACATTCGATAGCGGCATTCTTCGTTCATACAACGTGGCGGGTCACATGACTACGTCAAGCTTTGGTGAAGCTTTCCAAGAAGATCGCGGCTACAACTACCGCTTGCAAGGTACCTTGGAATTTGAAGGTGGTTTCAAAGCTGGTCTTAACTTCTTTAATGCTAATCAAGGCGAGCAACTTGTATTCGAAAACGGCCTTGCCAGCTTAGATGGCGTTACTACTACGAACTATCGTTTTGGTGATGGTGAAAACTATAACTTTTCTGCGTCTGCCTCAAGCGAACGTGATACTCACGTAGGTGCACTACCTGGCTTGAACCAGTCTATTATGCAGCTTAACTTGGCGTATCAGCCAAGCGACCAAACCAGCGTTATTTTAATGCTAGGTAAAGCAACCGATGATTACACCTTTGCAGATGTTAACGGTAATGCCGTTGCCGGTATCACTTACTTCGGTAATGAAGGCGTGTTAGACCCAACGGGTACTACGTTCGACTCTAATCAAGTCATTGAAGCTGATTCATCAGTTGAATACTGGGTAGTAGAAGCACAACAGTACATTATTCCAGAGAAGCTCTATGTTGCTGCCCGTTATGCAGAATCTGAAAATACGTCAGACCTTATTGAGCAAACAGACAACGACGTAACCCGTCTACAGGTATCTGCGGGTTATTGGATCAACGACCGTACTCTGTGGAAAGTGGAATACGTAGACCAAGACGAGGGCGTTAATTCAGGTGGCCAAATTGGCGCAGGTTTCGACGGCCTAACGTCTGAAATTTCAGTTAAGTTTTAATCGCTAGCCGAGTTTTAACACAAAAGGTTAGGCACTGAGTTACTTCGCTGCCTAACCACCTAACTTACTTTAATACCTCTGATTTTCTTATCCCCGCGTTAACCAAATTTGGGCGGGGAGGGGAAAGTCATATCTGATAAGAGTACAAAGGGGAGAGACCCGATGTTAAAAAAACTATCTTTAATCATAGCCAGCGCACTAACTATTAATGTGGCGGCGCAAGCAGAAACTATTACCATCGCTACCGTAAATAATGGCGACATGATCACCATGAAGTCGCTTAGCAGCGAGTTTGAAAAGCAGCACCCTGATATAGACCTTAAATGGGTTACGCTAGAAGAGAATATTCTTCGCCAGCGCGTTACTACTGACGTTGCTACTAGCGGTGGGCAATACGATGTAATGACAATTGGCACCTATGAAGTACCGATTTGGGGCAAGCAAGGTTGGCTAACCGAACTTAACGGACTAGGTGATGATTACGATATTGACGATTTATTACCTGCTATTCGCAGTGGTCTTTCAGTAAACGACAAGCTTTATGCTGCGCCGTTTTATGGTGAAAGTTCTATGGTGATGTATCGCACCGACCTAATGGAAAAAGCGGGCTTAGAAATGCCAAAAGCGCCTACGTGGAGCTTTATCAAAGAAGCTGCTGCAGCAATGACCGATAAAGATGCCGGGGTATACGGCATTTGTCTTCGCGGTAAAGCTGGGTGGGGCGAAAACATTGCGCTATTAACGTCAATGTCTAACTCTTTTGGTGCTCGCTGGTTCGACGAAAATTGGAAGCCGCAGTTCGATTCTAAAGCGTGGAAAGACACCTTAGAGTACTACGTAGATGTAATGGAAAAATACGGTCCTCCTGGCGCTTCAGCCAATGGTTTTAACGAAAACTTGGCTCTGTTCCAAACTGGTAAATGCGGCATGTGGATTGACGCTACCGTAGCGGGTGGCTTTGTTACTAACGAAAAAGACTCTGAAGTTGCCGACAAAGTAGGCTTCGCGCTTGCTCCTGATAACGGTTTAGGTAAACGTGGTAATTGGCTATGGGCTTGGACTTTAGCTATTCCATCAAGCAGTAAGAAAACCGATGCGGCGATGAAGTTCATAAGCTGGGCAACATCAAAGGGCTATTCAAACTTAGTTGCAGATAAAAAAGGATGGGCAAATGTACCTCCGGGCACCCGTACCTCGCTTTACGAAAATGACGCTTATTTAAAAGCAGCTCCGTTTGCACAGATTACCTTAGATTCAATTAATTCTGCAGATCCCAAGAACCCAACGGTAGAGCCTGTGCCCTACGTAGGTATTCAGTTTGTCGCAATTCCTGAGTTCCAAGGTATTGGTACGGCAGTAGGTCAGCAGTTTAGCGCCGCGTTAACCGGCCGAATGACGGTAGACCAAGCACTGCAAAGCTCACAGCGTTTAGTTGAACGCGCTATGCGCAAAGCGCGCTACCCAAAATAAACAGCGTTAATCACAGGGAAAGTGCTTTATTGCACTTTCCCATTTAATAATTATAAGAGGGCTAGTCATGGCGACCACACAATCTCGTACTTTAGCCAAAATCATGCTTTTTCCTTCGGTCTCTTTGCTTTTAGCATGGATGATTGTGCCTTTATGCATGACCCTTTATTTCTCGGTATTAGACTATAACTTGCTTATGCCGGGCGATAACGAATTCATCGGCTTTCTCAACTACGAGTTCTTTTTAACTGACCCCGCGTTTATCGAGTCATTTTTTAACACCCTGTTGCTAGTAGGCGGTGTGTTGTTTATCACTATTTGTGGCGGAATTGGCTTAGCGGTTTTATTAGACCAGGCAATATGGGGGCGAAACTACGTACGCATTATGGTACTTGCGCCATTTTTCGTTATGCCTACGGTATCAGCGCTGGTATGGAAAAACATGTTCATGAACCCAGTAAATGGTCTGTTTGCCCACTTTGCTGAGTTTATTGGCGTAACGCCTATCGACTTTTTTGCTGAACTACCTTTGCTATCAATCATCATCATTGTGTCGTGGCAGTGGCTACCGTTTGCAGCACTGATTTTGCTTACAGCTATTCAATCGCTTGACCGTGAGCAGCTAGAAGCGGCAGATCTTGATGGTGCAGGTCCATGGAGCAAGTTCGTTTATATTGTGTTGCCTCACCTTTCTCGTGCGGTCACGGCAGTAATTCTAATTGAAACGATTTTCTTACTATCGATTTTCGCTGAAATTCTTGTGACGACCAGCGGTGGCCCTGGATATTCATCGACCAACATTACTTACCTTATTTATACCCAATCGCTTTTGCAGTTTGATGTGGGCGGTGGTTCTGCAGGCGGCATTGTGGCAGTGGTTATTGCCAATATTGTTGCTATTTTCCTAATGCGCCTTATTGGCAAGAACTTAGAGGGATAAGTAATGGCGATTAAAGATACGAATAAATCAAAACTGATCTACACCCTTGCGGCGTGGACAGTAAGCGGGATGATTTTCTTTCCCATTCTTTGGACGATTATTACAAGCTTTAAAACAGAGTCAGAGGCCATTTCTGCTTCGCCTAGTTTGTTTATGTTCGATTGGACCTTAGAGAACTATGCTGAAGTGCTTTCTCGGTCTCCTTATTTCGACCATTTTATGAACTCAGTTGTGATTTCGCTTGGGGCTAGCCTGCTTGGGTTGCTTATTGCTATTCCAGCAGCTTGGTCGATGGCGTTTGTCCAAACTAGGCGCACAAAGAACCTACTTATGTGGATGCTCTCTACCAAGATGCTTCCACCAGTAGGCGTGTTAATTCCTATTTATCTGCTATTTCGCGATTTTGGATTACTAGATACGCGTATTGGTTTGGTTATTGTAATGACGCTTATCAACCTGCCTATTATGGTGTGGATGCTTTATACCTACTTCAGAGAAATCCCGAATGAAATCTTGGAAGCGGCACGTATGGATGGCGCAGGAATAAAACAAGAGATCTTTCAGGTGCTACTGCCGATAGCGCTGCCAGGAATTGCGTCAACATTACTTTTGAACGTTATCTTGGCGTGGAACGAGGCATTCTGGACCCTCATTCTTACTGCAGCTAACGCAGCGCCCCTTACCGCGTTTATTGCCAGTTACTCAAGCCCAGAGGGGTTATTTTACGCAAAACTATCGGCTGCATCCGTGATGGCCGTGGTACCAATTCTTATCCTTGGTTGGTTTAGTCAGAAACAGTTAGTGCGCGGCTTAAGCTTCGGCGCAGTTAAATAGGAGAGCTTCAAAATGGGAAGTATTACCTTAAAACAAGTAACAAAAAGCTTCGGCGACGTTAACGTGATTAAGCCGTTGGACTTAGAAATTCGAGATGGTGAATTTATTGTATTTGTTGGGCCGTCGGGTTGCGGTAAGTCAACCTTACTTCGTATGATTGCCGGCCTTGAAGATACTACAAGCGGTACTATCGAAATCGATAATCAAGATGCCACAGACATGCCGCCCGCCCAACGTGGTTTAGCAATGGTGTTTCAGTCTTACGCTCTTTACCCTCATATGTCGGTGCGTAACAACATTGCGTTTCCACTAAAACAGGCAAAAGTAGACCCTGCAATTATTGAACAGAAAATTGAAAAAGCGGCGAAAATGCTAAACCTAACCGATTACCTTGACCGCAAACCGGGTCAACTTTCGGGCGGTCAGCGCCAGCGTGTTGCTATCGGACGTGCTATAGTACGTCAGCCTTCAGCGTTCTTGTTCGATGAGCCGCTGTCGAACTTAGATGCATCACTTCGCGTTAATATGCGCCTAGAAATATCTGAGCTACATAAGAGCTTAGATACGACCATGATTTATGTTACCCACGATCAAGTTGAAGCCATGACCATGGCCGACCGTATTGCGGTATTTAATGGCGGCATTATTGAACAAGTAGGCACACCTTTGGAGCTTTATCAAAAGCCGGTAAATCAATTTGTGGCAGGCTTTATCGGTTCACCGAAAATGAACTTCATAAGTGTAGATGCAATAGCGGGTGACCCGACTTGCAGCTTGGGTGTGCGCCCAGAGCACTTTAGAATTACCGAAGAAAAAGGGCTGTGGACCGGCAGAGTTGGGGTTATTGAGCACCTAGGGTCTGAGACTTTCCTACATGTTCATGTTGACGGTGTGGGTACGCTAACAGTGAAAGCTGACGGTGATTGTAAAGTCGCTTACGGTGACACCATTAACTTAACGGCTGCGAAAGAGAAA
>JAXHTT010000186.1:0-6491 GCA_034190055.1 Pseudomonadota bacterium
GCCTTCATTTCGGCAATTTGTGCTTCTGTAGCCCAGCCAAATGATAGAATATGGTAATCATTCACCATTGGGTCGTGAAGCGCATCATTTTTAAGGAAAAACTCGAATATAGGTGGGTTAAGCTCTTTACCTTCTTCCACACCTAGTCTGCGCACTAAAGAGCCAGCAGACAAGTTTCTCACCACACACTCGACAGGGATCATGTCGAGCTTTTTAACCAAAGACTCAGTATCAGAAACCAAAGCTTCAACTTGTGTTGCAATGCCCGCTTCTTCAAGCTTTGTCATTATAAAGTGGTTAAACTTGTTGTTTACTTCACCCTTGCGGTCAAGCTGCTCTATTTTCTCACCATCGAACGCTGAAGTGTCGTTTCGAAAATGAAGAATAAGCTTATCGCTATCATCAGTGTAATAAACAGTTTTTGCTTTACCGCGGTAAAGCTCGTCGCGTTTTTCCATTCTCAGTCTCAGTTATATATCAAGGTTATCTTCTGACATGACCTCAGCGAATGCACTGTAAAGGTCGGAAACCTGATTTGCTTCAAACGGTACACTTTCATTGTTCATAAAAGTAACTGATGTGCGATTTGCACCCGCTTTTGCAACTTTCAAGCGATAATCACCCTTTTCGAGTAATTCGGCATCGCTTGAAAATAAACCATCCCACCAACTACCTTGATCGCCATTGTATGTGACAAATAGTAGGCCATTTGATTTATCTAAATCTTTTACGTCAAAGCCAAGTTTGCGTATCACAAGAAGCATTCTAGGCCATGCAACATCGTATTGCGCTTCGACGATGTACGCTGCTTCACCATCTTTATTGAAACCCATTTCCGTATTAATGCCTTGACGAATCTTCGCTATTCTTCGCGTTTCAGCAAGCTGAATTTGATATTCGTAATGACCAACAACCTGGTTCAATACTTCGACCTCTTCGCGACGTTCTTCCATCGAAGATACTTCTGCAACGACATCGTTACCAGTAGTTTGCATGTAATCTTTTAAATCAACCGTCAATGCAGCGCTGCGGCCGTGAGGTTTTACATCTAGGCTAAATTCAAAGCGACGACCTATTTCGCTTTCTTCATCGACAAAGCTATACCAAGGACCATCAATTTCTTTAGTCATGACCATCCAATCTGTGACCAGAACTTTGTCTTCGGGGCTGAAGCTATCAACACCGATTCCCTGCTCGTCTAAGAAGCTCAATAGTGAGTTCCAGATTGCTTGGCTCAACGGCTGGCTATCGTCAACTTGGTCGAACCAAATGGTTGCTGAACTCTTACCTTCCTCTACATGAGAACCAGTAACTAAAGGAAGTACTAGTGCTGGAGAACGAACCATTAAACCTTTACCTACCAAGGAAGGGTCTGCTTCTTTACCAACCTCAGGGATAGCAAAATCTCTTGAGAAGGTGGGCGCATCTAAACCAGGAGGTACGTCTAACGTTTTTTGTTCCTTAGTTTTTAAGTACTCGTAGCTACCTGACGCGGTCTTTCTATCAATTTGGCTTGAACAACCTGCAAGTGCAACCATCGCTACTGAACTTGCTATAGCCAGCGTTCTTTTCATCTGTGTTCCTTATTAACCAGAAATCAATGCGTATTTTTTTAGTAGTTCTTCGATACGTTTTTGGCTTGATAGTTCCGGTAGAACCATAGGTAATCGCATAACAGCGCTTTCCATCATGCCCATTTTATATAACGCCCACTTCGGCATTACAGGGTTTGGCTCTATGAAAAGGTCGTTGTGCAATAGCTTGATTGTTTCATCGATCGCTCGACATTTATCGAAATCTTTATTGAGGGCCGCTTCGCACATCTGTGCGATGGCTCTAGGTACGATATTAGCGGTTACAGAAATAACACCATGCCCGCCCTCGCACATGAATTCGGCACTTGTACCGTCATCGCCACTAAGAATAACAAAATCTTCAGGCACAAGTGGCTGGGTTTCTTTTAATCGAGCGATATCACCGGTCGCGTCTTTCAAGCCGACAATATTTTTGTGAGTAGATAACTCTGCAACAGTCTCAGGAAGCATATCGGCGACGGTGCGGCCGGGTACATTATAAAGAATTACAGGCAAGTCGCTCGCATCGGCAATAGCGTTAAAATGAGCTATCATACCGGCCTGCTGCGGTTTGTTATAATAAGGGACTACGCTAAGGAAACCATCGATACCTGTAGCACCTAACTGCTCGGTAAGAAAAATTGCTTCTGCAGTTGAGTTTGCACCACTACCCGCAATAACTGGGATAGCACCCGATGCCATCGCCACTGTTTCTTTGACCACGTTGATATGTTCATCGAACGGTAGCGTTGCAGATTCACCCGTAGTTCCAACGGACACAATACCATGAGTGCCCTGCTCTATATGGAACTTCACAAGTTTCTCTAAAGACTTGTAATCAATGTCGCCGTTTTCTAGCATCGGCGTGACGAGTGCTACGTAACTACCAGTAAACATAATCTCTCCGCAAAATGTGAGCGCACATGGTAATTATCTCGGTGCTCAAACACAAGTAATAGCGCATGTAAAATGACGAGAATTTGACAATATCTTATTCAAACGCAAGAAAAAGGCCCTGACTTACAAAAAAACTCTGTGCTAACATCTCGACATTATTAACATTGAAGTGAAGTAGATGTCGAAACACCAACTTATCGTTACCATTCTAGGTACAGACAACACTGGCATCCTCAGCGAAATTGCAACAACGGTATCAGAAGCTCAGTGCAATATCTTAGATAGTAGGCAAGCTATTTATGGCAAAGAGTTCTCGTTGACTATGATAATTGAGGGAACACAGACTGCCATTACAAAGGCAGAGTGCATACTTCCTGCGTTGTTTCAGCGCCTTGATTTACTATCAATGATGAAGCGAACAAGCCATCATGAGAAGCAGAATCTCGCGCATCTCTTTAATGTTGAATTTAGTGGTGAAGATGCGGCGGGCCTTATCAAGGCAGTTACCGGCTTTTTCGCACAGCGAAATGCCATGATTAGTGCGTTTAGGCAGCGTACCTACAAAGACAAAGTCACTGGAAAAGATAACATGCGATGCAAATTTGTTGTTTCGCTTCCCTCAGATGAAAATATTGATGTTTTAGAATCTGATCTAATGTCCCTGTTCAAATCGTTAAATGTGACAGGCAAAGTAGTAGACAAACACAAAAAGGATCCCAATGAAAACGTTACAAGCTGGTGATAAAGCTCCACAATTCTCATTGCAGAACCAAAATGACGAAACTGTATCTTTAGCTGACTATGCAGGTAAAAAGGTGCTTGTTTATTTTTACCCTAAGGCTATGACGCCAGGCTGCACGGTGCAGGCACAGGGATTACGTGATGTTAATGAAGAACTGACCGCGAAGAACGTGGTTGTACTAGGTGTAAGCCCAGATGCGGTTAAGCGACTGCCTAAGTTTATAGAAAAAGAAAACCTTAATTTCACCCTGCTTTCTGATGAAGATCATGCTGTTGCCGACGCATTTGGTGTGTGGGGGCCTAAAAAGTTCATGGGTAAAGAATATGATGGCATTCACCGTCAAACTTTCTTGATTGACGAGAACGGTGTAATTGAGCATGTTTTCAATAAATTCAAAACAAAAGAACACCACACAGTTGTGCTTGATTACCTGAACAGCTAATTTCAACAACTCAAAAAAAGCCCCGTTAGCATTGCGTTATCGGGGCTTTTTTATACGCTGAAATGACTACCTTGCTTCTTCGGGGATAGCAACTGGATTACTTGACCATGCGGTAACGACAGCCTTAACAAGGGTCGCTAATGGAATAGCGAAAAATACGCCCCAAAAGCCCCAAAGGCCACCAAAGACCAAAACAGCAATGATGATATAAAGCGGATGAAGACTGACTGCCTCAGAAAACAACAAAGGAACCAGTAAATTACCATCCAGTGCCTGAATTATGCCGTAGGCAATCATTAGATACCAAAACTCAGGTGATATTCCCCACTGGAACATCGCAACGACCGCTACCGGGATAGTAACCACCGCAGCCCCTATATACGGGATAAGTACAGAAAAACCGACTAAGACCCCAAGTAAAATAGCGTAGCGCAAGTCCATAAGAACGAAGGTTACACAGCTCACTACGCCAACAATAATAATCTCAATGACTTTTCCACGAATATAATTAGCAATCTGAGAGTTCATTTCGTGGCCCACTTGGGTAATTAAGCGGCGTTCTTTTGGTAATAACCGAGAAATACTGTCTAAAAAGAACAGCTTGTCTTTCAGCATGAAAAACACCATCAACGGCACCAAAATAACATAAACAAGTAAGGCTGCCACGTTGGCTATATTACTAAACGAAGCAGAAATAAGTGTTTCGCCTACTTCTACAAGCTTGTCGTTTAAGCCCTCCATCATCTGATGGATTTGGTAAACTTGGACATAATCTGGGTATTTATCAGGTAGCGTTAAAATCCATTCTTGGGCTTTTTGCCAGATTAAGGGGGTTTCTTGGATGAGGTTCACGCTTTGTTTAGAGACAACCGGAACCAATCCAATCAGGGTTAAAATAGTGATAGTGATAAACCCAAGCATGACGACACCACATGCTAGGGTTCGACTTACACCCACATTCACCAGTCGACTTACCGGCCAGTCAAGAAGGTAGGCTATAACCGCGGCTACTAGCACAGGCATAATTAGCCCGCCCCACAACAGCAATACAGCCGTAGATAAAAGGATTAGAATAAGCAGCATTGCTGCATCAGGATCGGAAAATTTGCGTCGGTACCATCGACCAAAAACGCTAATCATAGAAACGCCTAGAAATTACCAAGAATAGGACACGCATCATAGTTTATAGCACTAGCAATTAGCAATAAGCAGTGGTTAAGAATCTTTCAAAATCAAACTGGTATGATGTTTTTACAGTATAACTTTTACTGTGTAGAGTTATAGTTTAGTCAAATGTTAAATTAACTACGCTAGCTTGTCGTAATATAAGCTGAGCATACGGCTAGAATACCCATTGACTGAAAATTCTGCCTAGCAGTTAGCTAACAGGGCTGTTTTACAACCCGGTATGAAATATCTTGTCCACTCAAAAAGTGGTTGCAAGAAAAAATAAAATTTGAAACTGTTTAGCAACTTAGTGCTCTAAGTGTTATGCAGTATTAACCATATACAATTATTGTAGGTTCATGAGAAAACATTTTTCAGCGTCTTTAGTCGCCCTTTCCTTCGTGCTCACATTGAGCTTAACGGCTGTTGCACAAGATGCCAATTACAACAATAAAAATACGCTGCCCGAAATAGGCGTGGTTGCCTCAGATGCCATATCACTTGATAAGGAGATGATTGTCGGCGATGCAGTCATGCGTCAAATGCGCGGGCAAAGCCCCATTATCTCGGACCCAGTATTGGATGAGTACTTACAAGATATTGGCAATCGTTTAGTGGTACATGCCGACAACGCAAAGTTCCCCTTTGAGTTTTTCTGGGTAAACAATGATGCCATAAACGCATTCGCGTTTTTCGGCGGTCATATCGGTGTTCATACAGGATTGATGCGTAGGGCTGAGAATGAAAGTGAATTAGCTTCAGTGCTTGCGCACGAAATTTCTCACGTTACCCAGCGACACATTGCGCGACGTATGCAGGCACAAAAGCGCTCGTCGCCTTTAGCATTGGCTTCGCTTATTGGCGGGGTTCTTATCGCCATGGCTAACCCAGAAGCTGGGATCGCTGCCATGCAAGCGGGCTCAGCGGCATCGGCTCAGCTACAAATTGACTACACGCGAACAAACGAACAGGAGGCAGACCGAATTGGTATTGCTATGCTGGCAAGAGCTGGTTATGACCCAACTGCTGCAGCCTCTTTCTTTTCTACTATGGCAGAAGAGTATCGTATGGTTTCCAAGCCGCCAGCACGTCTTCTAACCCACCCCTTAACCGAAACCCGTATAGCAGACGCAAGAAGCCGCGCTGCTGATTACCCCAGACGCTACCTACCGATTAACAAACAATTTGAATTAGCAAAAGCGAGAATAAAAGCACGCTATTCGTTTAAGGCTGATTACGCTGTCGAGTATTTTGAAGCCGCGGTGGACCAAGATGTTCAACGAAGTAAAGAGGCATCGCTTTACGGTTTAGCACTGGCGTACATGCGTAATGAAAAAATCGACAAAGCAAAAAAAGTTATGGATAAACTTATCGCAGGCGATAGCGATAATCTTTTCTATCTCGACGCTATGACCGACATTCATATCTCTATGGGGCAGCCTTTAAAAGCAGTAGAGATGCTTAAACCTCACGTCAAACATAACCCGAGAAACCAGGTTTTGGCGCTAAATCAGGCGAACGCCTACATCAGTGCACAGAAATATGACAATGCTATTTCGCTGCTTAAAGACTTTTTATTAGTAAGAAAAGACTATCAAATCGCCCACCAATTAATGAGTGAAGCGTATCAGAAATCTAAACAGTTTTCGCAAATGCACCAGAGCAAAGC
>JAXHTT010000187.1:0-6461 GCA_034190055.1 Pseudomonadota bacterium
CTCATGCTTCTGTTGTTGAAAAGGCGCAACAATGGCTCAACAAATATTCAGGCAGCGACCATATATTCTCTTTAACCCTCACCAAAAATAAAATTAAATTTAAAGGCTGCAAGCAGAAGCAATATCAATTAGCTTTCAGCCAAAAAATAGCGCCTATGTTTAACATTGAAGCTATTGTGCACTACAACAAAGGTCTTCTTGACTACGGTGTTTTGTCGCAGCGTGTCAGAAGTCATGAATTTGAAGTAGTTAGCTGGTGGAATAGAGGGGATTACCGCGTAGGGTTGAGTCATAAAGTGCGCCCACAACATGAGATGCGTATCCCGGTTGCCGATACAATCAGACTACCAACGAGCACAACAGCAGGTCTATACGTAGAAGTTCCGTTAAACGAAGATAAGCACCTACTTACTTTCGGCGCTATGCGAGAGTCGTGGGAAAGTGATGGTGCGTCACTTCAATTACCTTGGCGTTCAAGCCGCGACAATCAAGTTAAAGTGCAATACGCCATTACCTTCTAAATAATGGCGAACAAGGTTTTTTACCAACTGTTTGGCGTATAGCACTATAAGCTTCTTACAACTTAAACCTGCTCACTTCTGACGAAAGCTCTTGAGCCAGCTCATCAAGCTTGTCACTCACATTCACCAATATCTGTGTCGCATTTAATGTTTCTTCACTAGATGCGCTGATATCGTTAATGTTTCGATTTATATCTTCAACTACAGCTGCTTGCTCTTCTGTAGCTGTCGCTACCTGCGTGTTCACATCATTAATGTGAGCAATTTCTTCAGCAATATCTTGAAGCAGTTTGTCAATTTCATTAGTTGCGGTTACCACATCGGTAGTTCGAGTACGGCTTGACTCCATTTGCGAAACTGCTGATTTGGAGTCCTGCTGAAACTTATCAATTTTAACCTGTATCTCATCAGTCGCTTGAGCGGCTCGTTGGGCTAGAGTGCGAACTTCATCCGCGACGACAGAGAAGCCTCGGCCATGATCGCCGGCCCGCGCTGCTTCAATAGCCGCATTAAGCGCAAGTAGGTTGGTTTGCTCCGAAATGCCCCTTATCGTGTCAAGGATTCCGCCAATGGCTGCTGTGTGTTCATCTAGGGACTGAATAACCCGTGATACATCTTGAATTTGCTCTGACAAGCCGTTTATCGCATGCACTGCACGCTGGGTAATTTCACGACCGTGGGCCGAGTTTGTGGTTGCTAAATTCGCATTTTGTGCCGCATGGGTCGCAGACTGGGCCACTTCATTTACTGTACTGCCCATCTCTGTTAATGCCGCAGCTGCTTGCAAAGTTTGATCTCGCTGACTCTTAGTAGAGTTCTCAGTTTGATGAGACTGCTTTGCTACATCCTGAGCCGATGCTTTCAATGCATGGCTTGTTTTAGCCACTTGAGAGATAGTGCCGTGAAGGTGGTCGATAAAGTTATTAAACCCTTCTACTAAGCGGGCAATTTCTTTTTGTTCTGGCATAGGAATTCGCGAGCGTAGATCGCCTTGACCCCTGCCAAGCTGTTGGAAAACATCAGCGAGTGATTCAAGTGGTTTGGTAAGGGTTCCAGCTAGCCATATACCGATGAATGCAAAAGCACCGGCTATGATCAACGCCCAAATAATAATTTGGCGACTGCCGGCATTTAGCGATGCATAAAGCTCATGCTCAGGAACCTGTGCGACAACGTACCAACCGGCTTTTTCCACATAGGTACTGGCAAATAGCTGAGTATCGCCTGCTGAGTCGCTGGTGGCCATAGCGAAACCCTGACGATTAAGCAGTTGTCCTGCTGTGTTCGAATCACTTATTGACGCTAATTTGGCTTTGCCCAGTAACTCAGTATTGGGGTGCGCGATAATAGTACCGCTACCGTCTACAAGAAAGACAAATCCGGTTTGTGCAATTTTAACGGCATTGATAATACCTAATAACTCATCTACCGATTTAGCGACACCTGACATACCTCTGCCGTTTACTTGCTGATAATTCGCAAACAGGCGGTAACCCTGTCCGGGCTCGTTGTACAAACTCAGCGAGATGGGTTCGCCACTATTTCTGTAAGCGAAAAACCACCCATCAAATTCGTCGTTTTGAAGTACACGCAAAAAGCCATCTTGATTCCAATATTTGTAGGTGGTTCTGTCTACGAACGAGGCTACTGTTAAATCGTTAAATTCAACGATATTGTTTAGATAGCCCAGTAAACGCCGTTCGCCAGCGCTATCGGCGCCGGCTGATGACCAAGCAAGAATATCCGGGTTAGAGGCAATGCTGTGTGCTACGGTAAGCATCACACTAGCCTCTCTGTCTACGCGGTTGCCAACCTGTTTCAGTAAAGAAGGGAGCTGTAGTTCTTCCATGTTCTCTTTAACGAGATCACGGGCAATCCATTGGCTAATTGAACCTACAAGAATTGCAGCAGCCAGTACCGCCACAATAAGAGAAATAATGAGTTTTTGTTTAATACTGAAAGTCATGACTTTCGACCACGTAAGTTAATGCTGAAAATTAATTGATCAAAGGTGACGTTACATTGCAGGCACAGCGACGTCAGCTACTGAATCCTAGGCGGGTCAGTACTACTTTATGATTCTTACGCTAATGCTTTTATTATTTTTTGAAGCGCAGAGAAGTTATCGACCTATTACTTGTAAAGTTTATACTTTTTATTAATGAATAGAACGAATTGATTGTGAAGCATAATTGACCAACAGGTCAATAGAAACATTGGTCTTTATAGCTAAACAAAAAAGCCCTTGGTTTAGCTATTAAACCAAGGGCTAGTAAAAGCAATGCTTATTATAGCATCTGCTGACGCTTACTCTTTCGTTTCCTTAGGAATAGGGAAGCCGCGGTCGCGCATTAGTGCGTCTACTTTGGCATCACGGCCACGGAATTTACGATACGCTTCAGCTGGGTCCATTGCGTTACGCACAGCAAATAGGTATTTCACTAAGCGGTCGCCCACTTCTTTATCGTAGAAACCACCCGGTGCTTCCATAAAGGCTTCTGCAGCATCAGCAGTTAGCACTTCTGCCCACATGTAACCATAATAGGCCGCCGCATAACCTTCGCCTGAGAATACGTGGCCGAAATGAGGTGAGCGGTGACGCATCACAATTTCTTCCGGCATGCCCAGCTTCTTAAGTTCTTCACGCTCAAAAGTATCAGGGTCAATCTTGCTAGGGTCGGTAGTGTGATACTTCAGGTCCATAATGGCAGAAGCCATGTATTCGGTAGTTTTAAAGCCTTCGTTGAAGGTTGAAGCCTTTTTAATTTTTTCTACCAGCTCAGCAGGAATAGGCTCACCTGTTTCATGGTGAACTAGATAGTTGTTAATAACCTCATCGGTAGTTAACCAGCGCTCTAGCAACTGAGACTGGAACTCAGTGTAATCGCGTACACCAGAATGCGACGACGGGTATTCTACGTCAGACGCTAAGAAGTGAAGCGCATGACCAAACTCGTGGAAATAGGTTTCAGCGTCGTCCCAAGAAATAAGCGTGGCTTCGCCTTCAGCGCCTTTTACGAAGTTCGAGTTGTTAGAAGACAATACGGTTTTCTTGCCATCAAAGGTAGTGTAAGAGCGGTATGTAGTTGCCCAAGCGCCAGAGCGCTTACCTTGACGTGAGAACGGATCAAGATACCAAAGACCAATGTGTTCACCGCTGTCTTTGTCTGTTACTTCCCATACTTTTACGTCTTCGTGGAAAACCGGCACTTTGCCTTCTTCTACAGGTGTGAAGTTGAAGTTGAACAAGCGACCAGCAACGTAGAACATGGCTTCGCGAAGCTTATCAAGCTGTAAGTACTGCTTTACTTCGTTTGAATCTAGGTCGTATTTCGCTTGGCGCACTTTCTCTGCGTAGAAGCGGTAGTCCCAAGGTTCAATCGTAATGTCTGCACCTTCTTCATCCGCAATAGCCTGCATGTCAGCCACTTCTTCTTCAACGCGAGCAATGGCGGCAGGCCATACTTTCATCATCAGATCCATGGCATTTTCTGGGTTCTTTGCCATGCGATCTTCTAAGCGCCACTGTGCGTAGTTTTCGTAACCTAATAGCTCAACGCGCTCGTCACGAAGAGTTAAGATACGTTTGATAATGTCGTTGTTATCAAACTCGTCAGCATTGTCACCGCGATTATAGTAAGTACGCCATACTTTCTCGCGAAGCTCTCGATTGGTGGAGTATGTTAAGAACGGGTCCATTGATGAACGCGTATTGGTGATCGCGTATTTACCTTCTTCGCCGCGAGACTCGGCTGCCGCTTTTGCTGCCTTAACAAATGAGGCAGGCAAACCGTCAAGCTGGTCTTCAGTAATATAGGTAACGTAGTTTTCTTCGTCTGCTAGTACATTGTTTGAAAACTTAGTGTGTAGCGTAGCAAGCTCTTGGTTAATTTCAGCGTAGCGTTTCTTCGCTTCGCCATCTAAGGTCGCGCCATTGCGTGCGAAGCTATTGTAAGTCATCCATGTGATACGCTGTTCTTCTGGCGTAAGTGAATCTAACTCGTCAGATTCATATACCGTTTTAACTCTTTCAAAAAGCTTTTCGTTTTGCGTAATTTGCGTAAAGAAAGCTGATAGCTTAGGCGACATCTCTGCCTGAATTTCGCGGAATTCAGGGCTCGACTTGTTTGAACTCCAAATGCCGTAATAGGTGAATACGCGACCAAGCTCAGCACCTGCGCGCTCCATTTCTACAATAACGTTTTCAAACGTTGGTGGCGCTTCGTTGTTCGCGATAGCTTCAATTTCTTTAAGATTCAATTCCATAGCTTGTTCTAGCGCTGGCTTTAAGTCTTCCAAATTCATTTTATCGAAAGCAGGTACACCGCCATAGGGGCCTTTAAATTCTTGAAGCAGTACGTTATCAAACTGTGCTTGTTGAGATGCCGTTGTATTTTGCACATCTGTGCTAGACGTTTCTGGTGCCTTTTGTTCTGAACATGCACCAAGTGCAACCACAACCGCTATAGCGGTAAGTGATGTTTTAAATTTACCCATGAGTTTTCCTGTCTGTTTTTATCTATAGGTTTTTTGACAAAAACCATCTTAAGATAATGTAAAAATAAGTTAAATGCTCTTTAACGTAATTCCTTGCAGTACAGCGGTTTGAAGGGGAAATCGTACTGGTATGCAATTCGTCGAAATTGCACAAATTTTAATTGGTTTTGCGCTGGTTGGAAATTACACTGCGCGCGTTCTGAATTAGCTGTATTCCACAGCCCGTAAACCACTGACTTATTTACTGTGATCACCATGTTTGAATTACTTCTTCACGGGTTTCCCGTAGCATTCGCTTTGGCCTCATTTTGGTCGAATACTGAACGCAAATTACTGCTGCTGAACTTGGGGTTATGTATTGCCATTGGCTCTCTTTTGGCTTTCGAGCAAGCGTGGGGAGGTGCCGTAGTTATCACGGTGGCAGGACTGAGTACCAGTTATCGACTAGTAAAAAACAAGCTACTGTCGCCTATTGCCACTTACATTACCTTAATCACTATGATGGTGATTGTACTGACAGTAAATAATTTAACCGGTAAAACCTCGCTGATTGAAGCTATGCCTGTGTTAACTTTCATGGCTTATCGCTTTGGCGAACTGCACTGTAAAGAAGCAGGCCTTCGCGTGTGTATGATTATTGGTTCAATCAACTTCACGGCATACGGCGTAATTACTCAAACGTGGGGTTTAGCTATTACTGAAGCGCTATTTGCAGTATCAAACCTGTGGTACTACATGAAGCTTAGACGTGCCATGCGCACTAGCCCAATTTAGTTGAATATATAGTCGTTTTGTGATGTATTTATTGTCAAACGAAATTGAATCCACAGGCAAGGTAATGCAACGCAAACCCATCGACAAAGCTCTATTTTTCGGTGCTCCGGCTCTTCTACTCGCTCTTTTTATTTTTAACATAAATGCAGATGGTGAATTAAAGCTCGCGTCTACTATCGGTAGTGTAGGGTTATGTATTGGCTTTTTCTCTTATTTAAGAAGTAGACGCTTTGGTAATAAATATCCCATTGAAAAATTGATAGAAAAAGATGGTGATTTTGCAGTGTTTCACTTCTTACATGGATTTGATCGCCAGCCCCTCAGGGTTAACCCCAATAATATCTATGCGCTTAATTTCTCTCACCATTACCTTGGAGTTATCTTGGAAAGCGGCAACGGCAAAGGCTTTGATTTTCACTATCCTCATAAGGAAGCCGTGATAAAAGCGAGGCTTCTAGAGGTGCTTGGTGAGGATGGGTTTAACAACGTCAAAGTGAACGTGTAGATAGAGCAAAGCTAGTGTTAAATAGAAAGCCCGTTAGTAACTTCGACTAGCGGGCTTTTTTAATTTCATCAGTGTGAAGACTTACGCAAACACCACGGTCTTATTTCTGTGAATAATCACGCGGTCTTCTAAATGGTAGCGCACACCGTGAGCCAGTGCGGTTA
>JAXHTT010000188.1:0-6429 GCA_034190055.1 Pseudomonadota bacterium
CTTAGCACTGTAACGCATGTCTAGTGCAGATAGAGTGCCAGCGTGCTTCTTAGCACAGTAACGCATGTCCAGTGCAGATAGAAAGGCAGAAGAGTGCCATCCCGCTTTGGGAACAAGGTTATGTGTCAATTGGTGACTGGCATACAACGCAGTCGCTGCAAGAAGGTATGAGTGAACAAGATACTCGTTTCTTCGGGTTAAAACGTGAATGCGGATTACACGAGTTTGGTGACGGTATTTAACTTATGTTAAATACCTCTCCTAATACTTTTCTTAATTCTTGTAGATACGTTTCGTTAGCAGATTTTGTAACCAGTTTGTAAAGCTCACTTCCCACGGGAGTGAATTTATAATATACCAAAGCAACTCCCGACGTTTTGCACGTCAGCGTAATATTTTCGTTAACACATCGCCACGTGAACTGTTGTCCCTCTATATATTCTCCACTCTCGATTTCGCTTGCATAGATTAACTTCATTTCCTGAAGCGACAGCAGATCGGGATAACTAAGACCAACAGAGGCTAGATTGAGTTGCTCTGGAGTTGGTTTTCTAAGAAACGAGAATAGGCCTTTGCGTTTATGATAGCCCACTAATATGCGCGGAACGGCATCATTGTTCCTTCGACTTGCGACGTTCACGGCCTTATTAAATACTTTTGCATCTCTGTGGGTGAGTGTTTTTAGCAATTGTAGAGTACGAAGTGAAAAGCTCCCGGGACGGGCGACTTCAACGGCAAAAATTTTGCCCCACAATTCTTGCATTGGTTGGCTGTAAATCTCCTCGGCCATGGTGCTGAAAGCAAAAAACCAATCTGCATCAAGATTGTCACTAGTTTGTTCGTTGATTGAAACATTTAGTGCTATATTTAATACAGTTTGAAGATTGTTCGCTTTTTGAGTTTCTAGAATTTGTTTCCTTCGTTCTAGCGCATGTTTTTGCTTTTTGGGATCAGGAGACAGCATGGATGGACTAATCCCTACTCTAGCAAACCACGACAGCATGCGCTGACGGCTGGCATCGGTTTTGACCGGGCTTTCTACCTTCTCAGCAGCAGACTGGTCAATGGCCGCTTTAGTGCGAGCGCTAGCCGCTTCGGTGTTCTGAGTTTTTTTAATCTCAGTGTGCAAGTGCTGAGGAGTAATCTTCATATTGGTTTAATTAAATGAATGTAAATGAGCATGTAACATGAGGGCACTATTGCATTGCGTAACCCATTAATCAATGCGATTGTATTCTTAGTACAGTAAGTGATGTATTCTTGGTTTGTATGTATCGGGGAAATGAGCGGTAATGTCGGCAATGGATTACGATAACGACGAGTTAATTTTTTTAGATGATGATGATTCAGTTGCAGAGCCTGTATTACTGGGCAAAGACTGGAACATTCTTATAGTCGATGATGATGAAGAAATTCACACGGTAACACGTCTGGCGCTATCTGATCTCACCGTAAACGATCGCAAATTAAACTTCATTCACGCCTATTCTGCAAAACAGGCAAAAGAAAAGCTTCATGAATTCGATAACAGTATCGCTATCATTTTGCTTGATGTTGTTATGGAAACCGACGATGCAGGCTTTGATGTCGTTAAATATATTCGTGAAGACATGAAATTGTACGAGCCCCGTATCATTTTGCGTACAGGGCAGCCAGGTTATGCACCTGAAGAGCAAGTTATTAAAGTTTACGATATCAACGACTACAAAACGAAAACTGAACTTACGCGCTCCAAGCTACTGACGACCATTATTTCTTCGCTGCGCTCTTACCAGCAAATTATAACCATAAGCCAAAGCCGCACTGGCTTAGAAAAGATAATTACCTCTTCGGCTAATTTGTTTGAAGAGCATTCTGTCAAAGAGTTTTGCGAAGGGGTCGTTACGCAAATTAGTTCTCTTATCGGCCTCGATTCTGAAGGGCTGTTATGCGCCCGAGCCGGCTCACTTCTAGACCAAGACGACGAACAAGTATATGTCCTTGGTGCTGCGGGTGAATATGCCAAGTTTATCAATCATCCGGTTGTAGACGTTAACAACATTGACATTGAAGAAAATATAAGCCGTTGTTTACGCCTTAAAAAGCATATATTTGAGCCAACCTGTTCTGTACTTTATATAAGTCGCGCAGGGTTCGAAGCCGCTGTGTACGTTAGACAAACTCACGAAATAAGTGAATTGGATAAAAATCTTTTAGAAGTATTCTTATCCAGCATCTCGGTGGGTTACGAAAACGTCAATCTCTTCCATGAACTAAGAAATGCAGCGTTCAGAGATTGGCTAACTCGATTACCAAATCGCAATGAATTTATTAACATGCTAGATAGGCCTCACTTATTCGCTGGAGAAAATGCTAACGTTGCGCTTATCGATGTTAATCATTTTTCCGATGTTAATGATGGGCTAGGGCAAGAAGTTGGCAACGAGTTGTTGCGTGCAATTAGCGAGCGTTTTCAAACGTCTTTTGACGGACGTGTTAAGAAAGGTCGCATCGGTGCTGATGTTTTTGGTCTTATCGGTCCCGATGAGCTAGTCTGTCCAGAAGCTATAAACGCACTTTTCCAATCATCGTTTAAAGTTGGTGATCACACGCTACCTGTGAATGTAACAGTCGGGTTTTGCAAGCTAGAGAATAAGCGTCAAATTGGTATTGAGATTTTAAAGCGTACCAATATTGCGTTAAATCGCGCTAAGAAAAAACTGACAGACAACTTTGAGTATTACGCTAAAGATATTGAGGATCAGACCACGTGGCGTTTGGATATGATCCGTCAATTAAGAAACGACTTTGCGGCGAGAAAGCTAGAACTATGGTTTCAGCCCCAAGTAGATTTGCTCAATGAAAAAGTGGTGGGTATGGAAGGCCTGCTTCGCTGGCCAGATGGAGAGGGTGGTTATATCTCTCCAGCTGTTTTTGTCCCCCTTGCTGAATACTCTGGTCTTATTGTTGATATTGGTGAATGGGTACTCGAAGAGTCATGTCGCCGATTACAAGAGCTAAACGAAAAGGGTTATGGACATCTTAGAGTCGCTGTAAACATATCTATTCCCCAGTTTCGCGATAGATTATTTGTTGAAAAAGTTAAACATGCACTTTCCAAAGCCAATTGCGATCCCAGTCTCTTAGAGCTTGAAATAACCGAAAGTGTGGTAATGGACGAGCCGCAAATTGTGATAGATGCTTTGCGTACGTTAAAAGAGTTTGGTGTTCAAATTGCTATCGATGACTTTGGTACTGGTTTTTCTTCCATGAGCTACCTGCAGCAATTGCCATTAGATCGTTTGAAAGTCGATCGTTCTTTCGTTAAAGACATCAAGCCGGGTGCTAGTGCAGTGCTTGCCGAAACCATAGTAACCTTAGGAAACAAGCTGGGTTTACTTACCATTGCGGAAGGTGTGGAAAAAAGAGAGCAAGCAAGCTACATGATTAAACTTGGTTGTGATGAGGCCCAAGGTTATTTGTACGCCAAGCCCATGCCATTTGATGCACTTCTAACGTTTCTTGAATCGCACGACTAATCAGATAAAGCTGAAAAAATAGTACGCTTCAATTTAGGAAGTATAGTCAGCTCGAACCAAGGGTTTTTAGCAAGCCACCTGTTATTCCTACCAGACGGGTGAGGTAAAACGAAGTGTGTATTTGTCGACGCGCCTACTGCTTCAGTTAAGGTTTTGTAGTGGGGCAGATAATACTGCTGCGAGTAACGGCCTACGTAAAGCGTGACCTTCGGTTTTAAGTAAGTGAGAAAAGCGTCGTGCCAAGTCGGTGCACACTCTTTTCTGGGCGGGGCATCAGCACGGTTTTTATACCCTGGAAAGCAAAACCCCATGGGCAGTACAGAGATTAAGCGCGGGTTATAGAAAGTTTCTTTAGATACACTGAGCCATTCACGCAAGCGGTCCCCGCTGGGATCGTTAAATGCAGTATTGCATTCATGTGCTTTCAAGCCTGGCGCTTGCCCTACTATAAGTATCTTAGTTGATGGTGAAGTACTGAAAATAGGGTTAGGTTTATGGGGAAGGTGGGGTGCGCACAGTGTGCAATTCTTTGCTTTGGTCACCAACGCATCGTGGCCTTTCAAAATTTTCTCCAATTATTTCTCTCTGTAATACTTTTGTCACAATTGTATGATCTCAATTTGACTATCTAATGTATATACAGTATGTTTAATAGTGACAGTAGTAGACTGTAGCACAGGAGAAGAAACATGCGTAAAGTAGTACTAACATTAGCTCTATCAGCAGCCTTTGGTATTGCGCATGCGGAATCTGGTGAGAATCAGCTTTTCGATTGCATGGATGCGAAAACATTCGAAATGAATAACCAATGTATGTCAGATCAAATCGGCAATAACATTCGTTTCCGTGATGCACAAGCAAAGCTTATCGATATTGCAAGCGAAAGTCAGGGTGACTACGCCATTGCAACAATGACATTCGATCAAGAAAATATGCACATCGACATCGTAGCACATAAAGACTCGCTTAACGCGCTTGCTGCGAACCGTAACTAATTTTTAGTTAACGCATATAAGCCGGCGACGATTTCGCCGGCTTTTTTGTATCTGTTAAAAAATCCTATTTAGTCCGTTGATGGCAGCAACTCGATAGGCTTCAGCCATGGTCGGATAGTTAAATGTGGTGTTGACAAAATAGTCGATCGTGTTGCCTTCGCCTTTTTGCTGCATGATGGCTTGGCCGATATGAACAATCTCAGAGGCACGTTCACCAAAGCAGTGAATGCCCAGTATTTCTTTCGTTTCCCGGTGAAATAGAATTTTAAGGCTACCCGTTTGCGTTGATGCAATCTGCGCTCTGGCCAAATGCTTGAACTGGGCTCTTCCCACCTCATAAGGTACTTTGGCTGCGGTAAGTTCTTGTTCTGTCTTACCTACAGAACTAATTTCTGGAATGGTATAGATACCAGACGGAATATCCTCTACTAACGCTGAATGTGTATTGATGCCGAGCATGGCTTCAGCGGCAAATCGACCTTGGTTATATGCTGCAGATGCCAAACTTGGGTAACCAATCACATCTCCAACAGCAAATACGTTATCTACTTCAGTTTGATAACTTTCGTTAACCTTGAGTTGGCCTCTACCATCAGCTTTTAAACCAATATTCTCAAGTTTCAGGGTATCTGTGTTGCCCGTACGCCCGTTGGCAAACAATAAGCAATCAGCCCGCATGCGCTTGCCTGACTCAAGATTTAAAATCACTGATTCATCGGTAGCCTCGACAGAAGAGTAGGTTTCGTTGTGACGAATTAGTACACCGTTGTTCCATAAGTGGTAACTTAGCGCATCAGAGATCTCGTCATCTAAGAATGACAGTAAACGATCTCGCATATTAACTAGATCGACTTTTACTCCCAAGCCTCTAAAGATACTGGCATATTCCGACCCGATTACACCTGCTCCATAAATTATGATGGACTTAGGATCGTGATCTAAAGATAAGATGGTGTCAGAGTTATAAATACGGGGGTGATTAAAATCGATATCTTTCGGGCAATAGGGACGCGAGCCTGTGGCTATTGCTATTTGTGCTGCTGTGACCGTGTCCTTCGAGCCATCTTCTCGAGTTATTTCCAAGGTGTGAGCATCGACAAAGCTGGCTTCGCCATGAAACAGGGTAACGCGGTTCCTATCATAAAAAGAAGAACGCAGGCGAGTTTGGCTTTTCACTACACCACTAGCATGGCTCATAATGTCGGAAAACGTAAGGCTTTTACTTAAGTGGTTATCGGCAAACAGTGGAGACGTATTGTATTCAATAAGACGACTGACAGAATGACGAAGTGCTTTAGATGGAATGGTTCCCCAATGAGTACAGCCACCACCAACTGCCTCATAGCGTTCTACAACAGCCACTTTTTTTCCAGCCTTGGCAAGCTGCATAGCAACACCCTCTCCACCAGGGCCAGTGCCTATAACTATCGCGTCGTAATGATAAGACGGAGCTTTAGTTTTTTGCTTCGTTGCCATCTTGCTTTCCCCTTTTGTTATCTTCGTATTACGCGGCTGATCAAAAAAGTGATCCGCAATACAAAATAAGTGAATCTAGTTTTAGTATAGCGACCCTATCCTACTATAGAATAAAAAAAACCACATAAGCAGATACTTATGTGGTTTTTGTTTGAATCGAATGATGTAGATAAACGCGTAATACTAGGCCATTTGTAGTGACAGGCTTTGCAGCTGCGTCCATTTCTCTTTCTGCACTGCAAAGGCGTGCTTCATCTCTTTATATTTGTAAGCAAGCTCTAACCCTTCAATGCTGCGTTTTAATGTACGCTTTTTAACTCGCATAACGCGCTTTTTCGTTGCGTAGTATTCACTCATCCGTTGCATGAGCAGGTCGTGCTCTTCTTGAATAGTGTGCATCATTTCTTCCGCATTCGGCAGTAACGATACTTTTTCACTTG
>JAXHTT010000189.1:0-6405 GCA_034190055.1 Pseudomonadota bacterium
TAAGCTGGGCCTTTTTGTCAGGGCGACAAATCACTAATTGACACAAATCTAGTGAGTATCTATTTATTTCTTCGCATTACGTCTGGCCAGAGCCATACCTGCGATAGCTAATCCAAATAAAGCAATAGAGCCAGGGTTCGGAACCGTGTTGCCAAATATCTGACCGGTACCGCCTGTTGCATATCGTGCGTTTAAATCTGGACCAGTATATTCCGAACCGAAAATATTGTTACCAAATACGCCAATATTAGACGGATCAAATCGATCTGCAGCAAGACCGCCATTGATCGATGCAATGCTGGTAAGTGCACCGTTGACCAGCGATGAACTCGTTGTAAGCTCTGCACTAGTGAAAAAACCTGTTAACCAAGAAGTTCCCTCAATAATGTCACTAATATCTGATGCACTGTCAAACTCTAAGTCAAAATTGACTTCGTTTACAAATACATTCAACCAAGCATCAGTGCCTACAGTGAATGAACCATCTAGATTTAACGAAAGGCCACCGAAAGCAAACGTAAGTTCACATGAAACGCAGA
Source organism: Pseudomonadota bacterium (assembly GCA_034190055.1). Classification (GTDB taxonomy): domain Bacteria; phylum Pseudomonadota; class Gammaproteobacteria; order Enterobacterales; family Alteromonadaceae; genus Alteromonas. The sequence goes on from JAXHTT010000189.1 coordinate 540, forward strand.
AGTCATTTTGTGGATCATTTATGCGGTTGATCATTCCCCCACCACTTAAATAGAAACCAGATGCACCACTGTCTGTCTCATCCGCATCAACTGTACCCAACACACTACCGATTGTCACGGCGCTGTCATAACTTGATAAAGTTCCCTCAGCATCTTTAGTTGTGCTGTACCACTGTGTAAAAATAGTAGTTGCGAAAAAGTCGCGAGTAGAGGCTGAATCGTTTACATAATCCGGGTCCCAAACAACACCACCGACGTTTACGTTACCAGCGAACGCCGCACTGGTGCTCACAAAAAGGGCAGCTGCTAAGCCAATTTTCTTAAACATAAATTCACCTATTTTGTACTTTAAATACATTGTCGGGCGTGAGTATAAATCTTTACTCACGTATACCTTCGCTCCTCCCAATGTAAGCAAAAACCGCACCCAAATAAAAAAGCACTTTAGAATCAGAGAGTTGAGATTTATTAAGCACATCTACTAAGTTATCAAAATCATTTTTGTAAAAATAGCAGACACTCATTTCCACTATTCGCTAATAATTTAACTTTACTGGAGTGCTCTCGCTAGAGCTCCAAATCTTGCTTTATCGGCTTCACTTATCCCATCTATGTCAATACTCTCTAGAATAAATTTCGCGTCATCTATTTGGGAATCTGCAATTAACACCTCTATAAGCCTTAATGAGATTTTCGTGTCGCTTGGTGTTAACTCTAATCCTTTCGACAAGATGCTAATGCTTTGAGAAGTCTTACCATTTTTAAACAAGGCGGTTCCATACGTTTCAATCACCGGACCTAGTTCAGGAGACTCTGCATAAGCTTTTTTTGCGTAGACGAGCGCTTTTGAATATTTTTTCGTCTGAATGAATAAATCTGCTAAGTTATTCGCCGCAACAAAGTCAGTTTTGTTTTCCTTTAAGGCATTAATATATTTTTGTTCTGCCGCTTCAAAGTTTTTTGTAAACATGTAGTACTCTGCTAAAACATGTCTGGCTTTTACTTTATTTGGTAGGCGCTCCAACTCTTTTTCCATAAGCTTTGCGCCCATAGATGCATCCCCATTAAGCTGCAATGCCTTTGATAACAGTACAGCAGATTCAAAAGAAGGCTCCTGACTGTAATAGCGTTCAAGCGATCTTTTTGCAGTTTCTGCATCACCTTTCGCAAGTGCTAGCTCGCCCTTATATTTCAGTAAAATTGAAGAACTAACTTTTGATTGCTCTAGCTCTCCAACTAATTTATCAGCTTCCCCAATACGACCTTTTCTAGTTGCATAGTTCAGTAATATAAGTTTTAAGGAGTTTGATTGAGGAAATTGATCATAAGCTTTTAACGCCAATGTATATGCTTCTTCGTTGTTTCCTTCGACTTCATTGATACCAATAGTCCGTATCCAAGGAAGTTCGCGCTCGGGGAACAGTTTCGTTGCTTTATAATACACTTCTTTTGCTTGACTTAGATTTCCTGTTCTTAGCAGCGAATCTCCCCAAATAACGTAGCCCGATGCTCCCAATTTTTTCTGATTGTTTTCGTAGACTTCGAAGGCCTTTTGCACGTTTTCACTAACTAAGTAAAAACGTGCTAACGCCGTGATACTAGCTTCAGAGCTATTCGAACTGTTCAACTGGGATAGCAGTATACTTTCCAACTCCTGATTTATTTCGCTTACTTTTCCAAGGTTCGCTAACATAAACAACGTCCCTTTATTCTCTGGATATAAATCAAGAAAAGCGCGAGCTCGAACCAAGAGTTTTTTGTAACTTTGCTTAGTGCTTAATAAATTCATACTAAGCTGATTAGCACCTAAATTGCTAGGTGACCTATCTAGCACCTCATCTAACAAACCAAATGCTCGGTCATATTCTTGGTTCTGAGAATAGATCAATGCCTCTAATACTTGCCCGTCATCAGGTTCGTGTTTTTGCCATTCTTTCGCAACATTTAACGCTTCAGATATATTCCCGTCTTTTACTTGTGCTTGTGCTAAAAGAACCCAGGCTTTCTCTAAACTAGGATCTTTCTGAAGTGCGTTTTCTATGTTGACTAAGCCTGAATTGTCTTTAGAGGCAATTCGTAGCATGCCTTCACGTAATTGTTCGATTGCGGATGCGTCACCATTTTGGTTAATTCCTATGCTTAGTGATGTAGCTCCTGCTAGGTCTCCTTGTTGGAGCATAGACCCTATTACACTCCCTAAAATAATTGAATCCTCTTGATTGTCGACGTTCCACTTGCTTACCTCCTCTGCAACCTCATTTATATACCCTAATTTTAGCTGGGTTTGTGCTAAAACTCGTCTAGCAACGCTTTCTGCAACGAGATTGGGCTCTGCTTTTTTGAGATAAAAATAAGCCTGCTCCAAGTTACCTATTTGATATGCACTAATACCAGCAATAACCTGTAACGCAGTGAACTCATCCATTCCTAGTTGCATAGACTTTTCTGCATACTCTAATGCTTTGGGATAATCTCTCGACTTTATCAGTAATGACGATTTAAGATAATGCACATATGGACTTCTACTGAATCTACTGAGAAGCTGATCCACTTTTTCTTTCGCTAACTCTAGGCTTTCATTTCTGATTAGAGATTCTACTAGCTGAAGTTTTGGCAAAGTTAAATTTGGAGCGAGGCTTTCAACAACACTGAAAGCATTTACAGCTTCTTGATATCTAGCCAACCTAAAAGCAGCTTCACCAATCAACAAAGCCTTTTCAATGGGCTCTATTGTTTCATCTCTAAATTGCTTTAACTTTTGCCAAACCAGCTCCAGTTTATCATTTGCATAAAGTTTTGAGGCTTCAGCAAGTAACTTGTAGTCTCCTCTTAAGTCGAGTGGAATTGTCTTGTCAACGTTCCCTAATTTAAGTTCAGAAAGATATTTAAAGAGGACTGCTGTTTCTTCATCCATGTATGCTTGATCGTTAGACTCCGCTAGCTTAATCACATCAAGATAGCTTTGAGTGTAATAACGTGCTCTTATAAGATCTACGACAATAGTTTTGTCTTCTGCACCCAGCTCAATAGCTTTTTCAAGCTCTTTTTCTGCTAAAAGAAATTGACCACGCTCAAGATAAATCTCTCCAAGGAGCGCTCTCGCACCAGCTTCGTCAGAGGAGGCCTTAATAGCGTTCTTAAGCTCAATGATAGCTTTAGAAGTCTCTCCTTGTGATTTGTATTTGTTGGCAAGAACAATATATTCTTCGTAACTGTTTTCTGTGCAGCCTGAGAGGATATAGAAGCCCGTAAAATAAGCGATAATAGTAAGCTTGTGTTTTTTCATTATTGTGAACCAATCTTAATTGAAGAGTAACTTTTTTACTCAAGCATTATATTTACCTAAACATAACACTTTTTTTTTTAGTTTCTTAAAATTTAACGTTGGTAGTTCTGTCCATTTAGTAACTCGAAACAGAATAGTATTGAAACCTTTTAAGGTAATAGCTTACTCTATTTGCACGTTATCTAGGCGCTTTTATTACGCAAGTACATGCTGGGATAGTGAAAGCGGTAAGCGTTGCCAACCTCGACCTTAGTCAGACGGCCTAAAATGATAGGTCGCGTTGGTCAAGAAGAAACTAGCTCAAACGAAGTAGCTATTTGGGGTTTCCACGTATAATTGGCTGAGGTCGACGACATTCACATATTGGAAGATATCGTTAGGCTTAGCAAACATATTCACTGGCCAATCTCTCAATTATGCAGGCAACCCAAAGTAGGCATATGCTTGTTGACTCGATAGGTTGAATGCTTCCCAATTATACGGGATGTTAGCCACTCCGCTTTTTAGGTATTTGACTCAACCTTCGTATGTTCGCGTTTTGTTTAAAAGAACTTGCACCTTTATCATCTAAGCCAATGATACAAATTGAGTTCTACTTAAAGAAACTTGGGCACTTAAACGGTTTCAAGTGCCTATAAGCTTACCTAAACTGTATATAGATAACGCCCATATCGCTTGAATAGTATTCTTGGCCGGAGTTTGAAGTTTTACTCAGCGAGATTGATTTGTCTGTGCGCTCAATATAGTAGGGCGAATTTGGCTCAAGTCCAGTAAACATCGCTTTTGAATACGTATCTACTGGAACACTCAAACTTGTATCGGTTGTCAATTTCGATTCAGATTTGTTAAACGCAACCAAAGTACCCTCTGTTACCGTAGCCGCTAACAAGTCATTTGAATAATTTAGTGCAACTTGAATGTCTTCGCCTTTCTCATCCATACGTATAACATTTAGGAAAAAGTCATTCTTTGTTTTGTTACTCGACCAAACATTTATGTTGTATCGCCCCAGCTCCTTTTGCCCCTCATATCGATCTGCCCTGCCATCAGATTGGGGGGAAAAAGAAAACAGTTCGCCTTCAGCATTTACAGCATCAAAATAATGAAGAACCCGTAAATCTAACTCATCAATATCCATATCACCAGTCTCAATTGACGATATATTGGTATACTCAACCGAGGTATTAACGACATGGTGCTGTATTCGGTACTGCCAATAATCCCAACCTTGAGGAAATTCACCGAATAAAGTGTTTTCAGAATTACCTGTAATCAAGGCAACGGCATCTCTATTATAAGACACATACTTACCTTTGAACTCATTCGGCTTCCAATTTTTTGTTGTATCAGTGATAGATTGAAGAGTCCCGCTTACTGCTGTCCCTCTATCTAAGATAACCTTTGATTTCGCGTCAAAAACAAGAGTGTCCACTACGGAAGTTTCGGTTTTCGTATCCCCTATAATGGTGATAGAACCTTCGAGGTCGCTACCATTAACAATCACTTCTATAGTCCGACCTGTATCTAATGACTCAATGTCTTCACTGGAAATAACATTTGCGTGATTAAGAGCTGCGTCGTGTATTAAGTAACTTTCGCCCCCACGAATAACAATATTATTCTGCTCTGGTAAGACAGCACTCATTTGCAATGTCTGCGAATCCCCTTCAATAACCAAATGACTTTTGTTAAGAGCCTGCTTATATCCCCTCCCATAAGAGATATTCACAGAGTTATAGAAAGTTGGCTCATATACTGTATGCATGTTCCATATTTTTTGATTGTTATTATTCTGCAAACTCAGCCTGTCAAATATGATGACAATGTTAGGATTCAGGTGAATAAATTCACGCTCGAACAACTCAAGTTTTTCGGTGTATGCATAATCGCCTTTACCGACGCTATAAGTGTAAATACCTTCAACATTTTCGTACTTAGTAATATCGCCAGAGTTATATAAACTATCTACCTTTCCAGTACTCTTTCTTTTACCCACTTCATCATTAATTAGTTGAACGCTCTCTTCAGTGATTTGACCACCAAAGTTGTTATCTTTTCTCAGTTGGGGCCCACTATATAATGAGTGGCGGTTCCCGACATCATCTTGATCTAACGATTCTGAGGCGTCCAATACCCTTATCGTATTTTTTGATAGCGACTCTCTGTGAAAGTAATGATGCTTTTCGTTTATTGAATTACGTCTAAACCTACCGCCTGCATGTGGTACCACTATCTCCTTATGGAAAAGAATGAATGAATTTGTGTCAGTATAACGTCTCGAGATGCCTTCGCCAGACATAAACAAGGTGTGGGGCGAATTGCGATCAAAACTATCTCTTGATGTTACAAAACCAGGGCCAGAAAAATACTTTGAGGTCTCGTTAGTTTCAATAGCTTTTGCATTAAGGTTGTCATCAAAAAATAATAAGAAAAAACCGGCATTTTTTATCTTATACTCATGATTAGTTTCTTTAAGGTACTCTAGTTCCCGCAAGGCAAAAAATTGCATGTATTCATCTGAATACATATTTGCAGCTAGCGAAGAATACTGCGGATTTGGACCTCGAACTGGTGATATAT
>JAXHTT010000019.1:0-36985 GCA_034190055.1 Pseudomonadota bacterium
AAGTCGTTGGTCTGGTGAAACCAGAAACTGGGATAAGATCGGAAGCGTAGAGCTAAATCCGGAGAATAAAAAAGAAGCAGCTTAACAGCTCAGGCGACAACTACCTTGAAAAACGCCGGAATCGTCGTAAGAAAATTTTCACTAAGCTTAAGAAGAAAGATAAGAAAGCCAAAGCTAAACTTCATAAAAGCAATAAGCCAACCTATATTTCTAAAGCGGAACGGGCAAAGCTAGCAGAACAAGAGCACGATGAATTGTCAGTGAATGAAAAAAAGCGCTAAACCAGTCGACTGATAAAACCGTGGTCAAACTTGGTGGTGAAGTTACCCAGCTAAAACAATGGATGCATTTGGGTCTGCCTAGCCGCGGTGTGTAATTTCTTGTTGCGAAAACACAAAAACATAAAATAGCCAGCTTGTAATCAAGCTGGCATATTTAGAAGTTGGCATAGTCATTCTTTACATCAAGCGCTTCGAGGGTCGCTCGAACATAATCATCACCATCATGGGGCAACAAGCCTAGAGATTTCGGCTAATGCTTTGCGCATGTCAATTCGGTACTTTACTAACAACATACATTTGGATGTTAGACACAAATAGCGGCTAAAACGCTTTTTTAATAAAAAACTTACGCATGTTCTTGCCTACTTTTAGAAATGGGTACTACGCTTACCTAACGTGAGTAAAGCTGGCTAAACATAACGCTGTTATCTGTTATGACTAGCAACTTTATATTTTTTTGCGCCAGACAATGACGTTTTTCGGCATGTGTTATTAGTGCGCCGCACGATGTATTTCTCAAACAAAGTAGCGTGCACAAGCATGAATGAGTGCTGTTGATTTCAAGTCACAGTGTTTTTTCAAGGAGAGTTTTTTGTCATTTAATAACTTACCTTCGATGCAGCAAGGGGCTTTAAAGAGCATATATGTTCTTTGTGGAGTTGGCATAGCTGCTTCTTGGACTTTATTCTTTTTTGTATCAGCGCTCACAGCGCTTGCGGTACTTACAGGCGTGGTTGTCTTTAGCGTATTTGTCTATTCACAAAGCTCGGATGAGGTCGACGAGGTTTATCCCAACTATGAAAGTCTGGCGCAGGACGAATCAGAGGGGAGCGCTGACATAAAAAAAGTGAGCGAAGAGCTCTCCCATTCATTGAGCACGTGCGATACCAATTTATCGTCCATTAAATCTACTCAAAACGATGCTGTTGAAACACTGTCTAATGCTTTTAGCAGTCTAAAGGCACTGGTAGCACAGCAAACACAATGTATTGACGCGTTACTGAGCGTTGATAGCACGCAAACGCAATCATATTCAGAGCGCATGCGTACGTTTGCGCAAGAAACCGACGGAACCCTTACCCAATTTATCGATTCAACCGAGCAAATGTCCTCGTCAACTAAGCACCTTATGGAGCAGGTGCAAACTATTCAGCAGGCGATGCCCACAGTTATAGACGCACTTAGCGGTATTGACGACATTGCAGCGCAAACTAACCTGCTGGCGTTAAACGCTGCTATCGAGGCGGCAAGGGCGGGGGAAGCGGGCCGCGGTTTTGCCGTTGTTGCTGACGAGGTGCGGGCACTATCAACTCGCTCTACCCAATTCAGTGACGTCATTAAAACCCAAGTTGAGAACATTCGCAGTTTAGTAGATAAGCTCACTGACACTGCAGAATTTGTAGCCTCGCAAGATATATCTCAGGTTGTTAATGCTAAATCACATATAAGTGATCAACTAGCGGAAATCATCAAAAAAGCAGAAGCGGATCTTGTAACTACAAAACAGATTGAAGATATAGGTTCACAGCTTGATGAGTCGATAAACGCAGCTATACGTGGTATGCAGTTCGGTGATATCAATGGCCAGCATATTCAGTATACCCAAGATATGATCACGTTCATTTTGGAGCAATTGGCGACATTGAATGCTAACAATATCGACAGTTTCATCAACGCATTAAACGAGTACCAAAAAGGTCTCGCAGAGAAAGGTAAAAATGATCACAACCCAGTGTCTGCAACCTCTATGGACGCTGGAGAAGTTGAATTGTTCTAAGCTAAGAAAGGAACAGGAAGCACCGTCAGTAATGACATACTTTGGAGAAGTGAGCATATGAGCAAACACATTTTAGTTGTCGACGATTCGGTGTCGATTCGTCAAATGGTTGAGATGACGCTAAAAGGCGCAGGTTATACCGTCACCACAGCTCAAGACGGTCAAGAAGCGCTGGACAAATGTAAGAGTCAACAATTTAACTTCGTACTCACTGATCAAAACATGCCTCGCATGGATGGCCTTACACTTATTAAAAACTTGCGCGGGTTAGGGGCCTACAGCAGAACTCCAATTGTCATGCTTACCACAGAAGCGGGCGACGATATGAAAGCGAAAGGTAAAGCTGCGGGAGCAACTGGCTGGATGGTAAAACCTTTTGATCCAAACAAACTGCTTGATGTCACTAAGCGTGTCTTAGGTTAAGCCCAACTTCTCATACTTTAAGTCTGGAAGGATTCAGAATGAGCATCGATATTGAACAGTTCCATAGCGTATTTTTCGACGAGAGTGACGAGCACCTCGACGATATGGAACAGCTATTGATGAGTCTGGACGTCGAGTCCCCTGATCCTGAAGAACTCAATAGTATTTTTCGCGCTGCCCATTCTATTAAAGGTGGTAGCGGTATTTTCGGCTTTGACGCGTTAATGAATTTAACGCACGTGATGGAGAACTTGTTAGATAAAGCACGAAACAATGAGCTCAGTGTAACGGCTGACATTGTCAACGTGCTGTTAGAAACCCTCGACGTTTTAAAAGACACGCTAAATGCCTATCGAGACGAGACCCCCGTTCCACAAGAAAGTATCGATGAGCGCATCAAAATACTAAACGATGTTCTCAATGGGCAACGTGCTGAATTTACGTCGAATGGAGCGTCTGAAGAGATAAGTTCAAATACACAAACCGAAAGTACTGCGGATGACGGCTTTGGCTTCTTTGATGACGAGCCTTCTGGGGCTAGTTCGGCTACTGACGATGGTTTTGGCTTTTTCGATGAAGAGCCTGTTCAAAATCAGTCTGGCGAAACTACCGAATCGTCATCGCAAGCTGATGAAGGTTTTGGGTTCTTTGATGATGAAGAAACCCAAAGTAATCTTGTCGAGTCTCAAGCGAAAAAACCAGAAGCTGCTAAAGCTGAAAATGATAACGAAGAGGAAAGCCAGGGCTTTGGATTTTTTGAAGACGCACCTTCAGCTAGTCACATAAAAACTGCAGTAGGCACAACCAACAATTTTCAGGAGCAACGCGCCAATACACCACAGGAATCAGTAAATGATGCCAAAGCATCAATAAGTGGTGCGGCGGCCGCGAAGACACCGCCTAAAAACAAACCTACACCTTCCGCGAAAAAAAGCACCGCACGAGAATCTGCGTCTATTCGAGTAGATACCACGAAAATCGATGCCATGGTTAACTTAGTGGGCGAACTGGTTATCACCCAATCTATGCTGTCTATGATTGGGCAAGACGTTGAAGGGCAAATTGGTGAGCGGCTGCAGGTCGCTATTGATGAGCTGCAGCGAAACACCCGGGAAATTCAAGAATCAGTGATGTCTATGCGCATGCTCCCGCTAACTGCAACCTTTAATCGTTTCCCGCGCTTAGTAAGAGATTTGGCTGGTAAGTTAGGTAAGCAGGTAGAGCTGGTGCTCCGGGGAGGCAGCACAGAAATTGATAAAAGTTTGATTGAAAAAATTGTCGACCCCCTTACCCATCTCGTGCGCAATAGTATTGACCACGGTATAGAAATGCCCGGCAAACGCGTCGCTGCTGGCAAGCCAGAGAAAGGTACGGTTATTCTGAGTGCCGAGCAAAAAGGCGGCAGCATTATTATCAGCATTATTGATGATGGTGGTGGTCTTCACCGCGACAAAATTCTGGATAAGGCGCGAAGTAACGGGCTTGCCGTATCTGATGATATGCCTGACTCTGAAGTATGGCAGCTTATATTCCAACCTGGTTTTTCGACAGCCGAAGCTATTACCGATGTGTCGGGAAGAGGTGTTGGTATGGACGTGGTACGTCGCAATATCGAGTCTATTGGTGGACGTATCGATATTGAATCGAGCGCTGGTGAAGGCTCAGCTTTCTTCATTCATTTGCCGCTTACGCTGGCCATAGTCGATGGCATGTGTGTGTCGGTGGGTAAGCAAATCTTCGTGATCCCACTTTTAAACATTATTGAATCCTTCCAGCCGACTAAGCAGCAACTGAAAACCTTGGGCAACGACACCGTTCTTTATATACGAGATCAATACTGGCCTTTAGTCCCTCTTTACGACTTTATGGAAGTAGAAGAGGCTACGCTTTCTCCCACAGAAGGCATTGTGGTGTTGCTTGAAAGCAGTAAAAAACGCTTTGGTGTTTTGGTAGATGCGCTCGTCGGTCAGCAGCAGGTGGTCATTAAAAGTTTAGAGGAACACTACCGTAAAGTGGCTGGAATAGCGGGGGCAACCATTATGGGTGACGGAAAAGTCGCACTTATCATTGATGCAGACTCCATCGCTACAACGTATACCTCCAGCCAAATAGAGGAGTTACTTTCATGAGTGAAACTGCCTTGCATCAAGCGGTTACTGGCGGACAAGACAAAGAATACCTAAGTTTCGTGCTTGGCGATGAGCATTACGCTTTGGACATAACTACAGTAAAGGAAATTAGAGGGTACGAACAAGTTACCAAAATTGCGAATGCGCCAGCGTTTATAAAAGGCGTAATTAATTTACGTGGTGACATAGTTCCTATCGTGGATTTGCGTATTAAGTTTAACGTAGGCGAGGCCACATATAACGACTTCACAATAGTGATAATGCTGAACATTCAAGAGCGCATTGTTGGCATCGTGGTAGATGGTGTATCCGATGTTATTCGCTTGTCTGAAGAGCAAGTACTTCCGCCACCAGAGTTTGGCGTAGCTTTTGACAGCAGGTATCTACACGGTTTAGCTGATGTAGATGAAAACATGGTCATTCTGGTGAACATAGAAAGCTTAATAACCAGCGAAGAGCTGGGTTTAGTCGCACCTGAGAGCGTAAAAGACGACGCGTAGTTACAAGGTCCTTCACTAAACGGAAACACCTGACATTGGGAAATATTAGTTATGGGCGTATTTAATTTTCTGAACGGCGAAGAGTTAAAAATAGCGAAGCATGACTCGCTATTGAAGTCGAATATTCTAAAGGCCAGTGCCTCAAACTTGTTGGTTATCGACAAGTCTGGGGTTATTCACTACTGCACACCTGCATTTCTGAGTATGGCAAAAGCCCACCCCAAAGACTTTTCTGTCGGCGGTGGCGAATCCACATTATCAGGAAAGCACATTGACGATATTACTGTCAGAGCAAGCGCTGCAGAAAATCCGTCTTATTTACTCACCCATTCTACAAGTGGTAACAAGCAGCTTGTTTCACTTGCTGAACATAGCTTTTGCGTAAGTACATCTGCAATAACGGCCGACGAAAACGGCACTCAGCTTTTCGTTAATGAATGGCAGGACAACACTGAAAATAAACGTAACAAAGGCATGGTCGATGCCATTATGCGAAGTCAGGCGGTGATATCGTTTACGACAGATGGAGAAATATTATCGGCTAACGACAATTTTCTATCCGCCATGGGTTATAGCGAGGCTGAAGTAGTTGGAAAGCACCATCGTATTTTTGTAGACAGTGACTACGCACAAAGCGATGAGTATAAAGCGTTTTGGACAAAGCTAAAAAACGGTGACGTTCACAGCGGTGAGTTTTGCAGAATAAACAAGCAAGGCGAAGAGGTGTGGATTCAAGCGACCTACAATCCCGTGTTTGATGAAAAGGGTGAGATAGATTACATCATCAAGTTTGCCTCTGATATTACGGCGCAAAAACAAAAAAATGCGGATTACGAAGGGCAAATCACTGCCATTAATAAATCACAGGCCGTTATTGAGTTTGATCTTGAGGGGAACATTTTAAATGCAAATGAAAATTTCCTCACCGCAATGGGCTATAGCCTGTCTGAAGTTAAAGGGCAGCATCACAGTATGTTTGTCGACCCAAGCTACAAGCTAAGTGCAGAATACGCTGCTTTCTGGCAAAGCTTAAAGGCAGGAGAGCACAGCGAGGGGGAATACAAACGCCTCGCAAAAGGCGGCAAAGAGATATGGATCCGTGCGTCTTACAACCCCATTTTTGATAGTACAGGCAAGCCATTTAAAGTAGTCAAATTTGCCACCGACGTAACTCAAGACAAACTAAAAAACGCGTATTTTGAGGGGCAAATTAACGCAATCGATAAATCGCAGGCCGTAATCGAGTTTGATGTCGACGGCACTATCATTACTGCTAACGACAACTTCCTCAATACCATGGGTTACCGCCTAGACGAAATTAAAGGTAAACATCATCAATTATTTGTGGATGAAGAAACCCGGCAGTCAGAGTCGTACCAACGTTTTTGGTCTGAACTTAAAGCAGGCAAGTTCTTTTCAGGAGAATTCAAGCGCATAAGTAAGTCAGGTAAGAGTGTTTGGATCCAGGCCTCCTATAACCCAATAGCGGACATGAATGGCAAACCGTTTAGGGTAGTAAAATACGCTACCAATATTACCGAAGATAAACTGAAAAACGCCTACTTTGAAGGACAGTTGAACGCCATAAGTAAGTCTCAGGCTGTCATTGAATTTGACCTTGAAGGCGTAATTTTAAACGCGAACAGTAACTTTTTAGCCGCGATGGGCTATACCCTTGATGAAGTGAAAGGAAAGCATCACAGTATTTTTGTCGACTCCGCGTATAAAAACAGCCCCGAATACGCAGCCTTCTGGGAGCAATTGCGTCAAGGCGTTTATGCCAGCGGCGAGTATAAGCGTTTCGACAAATCAGGAAAGCCAGTTTATATCCAAGCCTCTTACAACCCTATTTTAGACCAAAACGGCAAGCCGTTTAGAGTAGTGAAATACGCGACAGATGTTACGGGTAGAACCTTAGCAGTAGAAAGCATCAAATCTATTATGGCGAGCCTAACAGAAGGCGATTTATTGAAAACAATAGATGAGCCATTAGATGGAGACTTCAAAGTGCTGGGCGAATCCATCAATCACTTTATTGATGAGCTTCGCGACACCATAGTGAAAATTCACACTGCTGTTGAAACCATTGATACTGCCTCAAACGAAATAGCCACGGGTAACGCCGACCTCTCCAGTCGTACCGAACAGCAGGCTTCTAGCTTAGAAGAAACTGCCTCAGCCATGGAAGAATTAACGGGAACAGTGAAGTTAAACGCAGAGAACGCTGATCAAGCGAAAGGACTGGCAAGCCAAGCGTCGGATGTAGCATCTGAGGGCGGCAAAGTTATTGAACAAGTGGTGCATACCATGGGTGAAATTAACGATTCTGCCCAGCGCATTTCAGACATTATCGGTGTTATTGACGGCATCGCGTTTCAAACCAATATTCTTGCGCTAAACGCAGCAGTTGAAGCCGCGCGAGCGGGCGAGCAAGGCCGTGGGTTTGCTGTCGTTGCTTCTGAAGTAAGAACGTTGGCACAGCGCTCTGCAGAGGCGGCAAAAGACATTAAGGCACTCATTTCGGCGTCGGTCGATAAGATTGGCGATGGTAATGTATTGGTGAATAAGTCTGGCGAAACCATGGCCAATATTGTCACAGCCATAAAACGTGTTAACGACATTATGTCTGAAATTGCTGCTGCCTCATCGGAGCAAGCCACAGGTATTCAGGAAGTGAGCAATGCGGTGGTTCAAATGGACGAAATGACCCAGCAAAATGCTGCCTTAGTCGAACAGGCAGCGGCAGCCGCTGACAGTTTGAGACAGCAGTCAGGTGAATTAGCTCAGCGGGTATCGGTTTTCAAAGTAGGAAATAATCGAAAGGCCGAACAAGCCTCTGAGGTACGCTCTTTAAACGGTAGTCATGCAGTACCCAAAGAGCGCGAAGTGCCAAAGCAGCGAATTAAAGCGCTGAATCCAGCCGCGCCTGATGCGTCGGATTGGGAGGCATTTTAGTGTATGTCGGCTATACAAAGCACGGACGCGCAAAGGGAGTTTTCATATAGCCGAAGAGATTTCGAGCGGGTAAAAGGTCTGCTTTTTAAACAAGCAGGTATTAACCTCGCCGATTCTAAAGATGCGATGGTTTATAGCCGCCTTGCGAGGCGGCTGCGCACGCTCGAAATAAATAGCTTTAAAGAATACTTAGCTTATGTTGGAAGCAATGATGATGAAATGGAGCACTTCATCAATGCGCTTACCACCAATCTCACCGCGTTTTTCAGAGAGCCTCATCACTTTGAAGCGCTAGCAGATTTTCTTCGAAAGCGACCGCAAACTAAACGTATTTGGTGCGCAGCCAGCAGCACAGGGGAAGAGCCCTACAGTATAGCGATGACGGTTGCGTCTGTGTATGGCACCTTTACACCAAACATTCAAATACTCGCCACAGATATCGACAGTAAAGTATTGCAGAAAGCTCGCCAAGGCATTTATGCCCAAAAGAGTATCAGCCAGCTTTCCCACGATTATAAAACCCAATTTTTTTACAAAGGAAGAGGGCCCCAAACCGGAAGGGTAAGGGTAGTAGACGAACTACGAAAAATGGTGCAGTTCGAACCTCTAAATTTAATGTCACCAAACTGGTGCCTAGACGCGCCGATAGATGTAATTTTTTGCCGTAATGTGATGATTTACTTTGACCGACCTACGCAGCGAAAAATTTTAACGCGTATGGTTAAGTTAATGTGTCGTGACGGCATGTATGTCGCAGGGCACTCGGAAAACTTCACCATGTATCCTGAACTGGTAGAGCCTATGGGGAAAACCATTTATCGACCAGTTGCCTAAAAGGAAAGTGTAGTATGAGTCAGGATGAAACCCCCATACGCTATTTTGATAATCGCCTGCAGAAAGAAGCGGTGAAAATTCTGCCTGGACAGTACTACGCGACGGCTTCAGACAAAGCATTGGTGACTATTCTTGGCTCTTGTGTAGCAGCCTGTATTTTCGATAAAGACAAGAAAATTGGCGGCATGAACCACTTTATGCTGCCTGACCTAAATCTTACTACCAATCTCGACGCCTGCTTAGCCACAAAATACGGTGTTCATGCTATGAATATGCTAATAGATCAACTTGTGCGATTGGGCGCAAGACGGAACAAGCTGGTGGCTAAAGCATTCGGTGGCGGAAAGGTACTACCAGGATTTGTACAGCAAGATATTGGACGAATAAATGCAGAGTTTGTTCTAGAGTATTTAGACAATGCCAATATTCCGCTTATAAGCAGCGACTTAATGTCTACTTATGCACGCAAAATTTATTATTTTCCGGCCGACGGAAGCGTTTATATGAAGCGAATTCGCGAGTTCAATAATGCTACGCTCTACGAAAGAGAGTCTGCACATCGTGTATTACTTTCTGAACAGGCGAAAGCGGGTGTTATTTCATTTTCGGAACAGTCACATGCCTATAAAAGTTCTCGTCGTTGACGACTCTGCTTTAATACGACAAATTTTGTCAGAAATCGTTGCAAAAGCGCCAGGGTTATCATTGGTCGGCGCTGCGCCCGATGCCTATGTAGCCAAGCAGATGGTACAAGAGTTTAGGCCCGATGTTATTACCTTAGACATCGAAATGCCAAAGGTAGATGGGCTTCGTTTTTTAGAAGTGATGATGAAGGCGATGCCAACCCCAGTGGTAATGATTTCTACGCTTACTGAGCGAGGTGCTGATGCGACACTACGTGCACTGGAGTTGGGCGCAGTCGACTTTATGGCAAAGCCAAAGTTAGGTGTAGCCCAAGGCATGACCGAATATGCTGCAGTTATCGTTGAAAAGATTAAAGCCGCCGCTCATTCTACGCTAGGTCACCCAACCCAAACACGCTGTACTAAGCACGCTTCCATGCGCTACACCGGCACTGAAAAGCTTGTTGGAATAGGTGCGTCAACGGGGGGGACCGAAGCGATAAAAGATGTCATTATGCACTTCCCTCGTAATGCTCCTGCAACTGTGATTTCCCAACATATGCCACCGGGCTTTACCACCACCTATGCCAAGCGGCTTGATAGTCTTTGTGAAATAACGGTAAGAGAGGCTCAGGGTGGTGAACGTCTATTGCCAGGCTTTGCTTATTTAGCCCCAGGCAATAAACATTTGAAGATAGAGCGAAGTGGTGCAGATTACCGCTTGAGCCTTGATGATGGCCCTAAAGTGTCGGGGCACAAGCCCTCGGTTGATGTCATGTTTGATTCACTCGCTGAGCATGCAGGTGCAAACGCAGTGGGTGTATTGCTTACAGGAATGGGGCGCGACGGGGCAAAAGGTTTAAAGAATATGCACACTAAAGGCGCTGTCACCTTCTGCCAAGATGAAAAAACCTGTGTTGTATACGGCATGCCTAAAACCGCTGTAGAAATGAAAGCTGCAAGTTTCATAAAACCCTTAGAAGAAATCTCAGACGCTATACTTGATACACTCGAAGCATTAGGAGCGGGTAGTCGGCTTTAAGCTGTTGTTATACCTTTTGTAGCTTCTACAAATCTTCCAAGTACTTTCCTTATTGTAGGTCCCATACGCTATGGGCGTACTCGAATTAGCTTGTGTCGCAAATGTCACTAAAGTAATAAATTAATAAAAATATTCAAAAGTATAATTGTTAGAGGTGAAAATTAGACCATAATTTGATTGTGTTTTGTGCAGCTGTTAACGCAGAAGTAACAATTGAGGTGAAATCGTGGTCGCCATTGCAGCAAATTATTTAGATAACTTCTTCTCTAGCAAGAGCAATGCTTTCGTTGTGGCGTTTTTAATGATGTTAGGAAGCTGGAGCCTATCCCTTACGTCAGTATCGCATTTGGGCCTTGCTTTAAGCTCTGCCTGTGTAGTTTTTTTGTTGTTCGTACTACTGAAAGTTACAAACGCTAGCCAGGCTTCACCAGAATACAGAGCGAGCCATTCAGCTGTTCAAGAACCATCTTTATCTGAGGCCTCGCTAGCGACTGATTCAATCAGTACTGCCGTGTCTGAGGCAAGTGACATATTATCCGTTACTTCAACGAATATTGGCGACATCTTTTCAACGCAAAGCGATGCCGTGGCTACGCTTAGCGAATCCTTTATCTCTCTTCAAACGCTGTTGGGTCAGCAAGAGAGAAGCATAAATAATTTACTAAAAGACGATGACAATAGCGACTGTGCCTATGCCGACAAGATGCGTTCATTCGCGTCAGAAACCGACGCAACGCTCACGCAATTTATCGCTTCAACTACCCAAATGACCGACTCAACAAGAGCGCTAGAAACCCAAGTTCAAACTATTCAGCAAGCCATGCCCACCGTGATTGAAGCGTTAAGCGGCATTGATGATATTTCTTCACAAACCAACTTACTAGCGTTGAACGCGGCTATCGAAGCTGCTCGTGCAGGTGAGGCTGGTCGTGGATTTGCCGTTGTTGCAGATGAGGTCCGTGCGCTATCTACCCGTTCAACCCAGTTCAGCGATGTGATTAAGACCCAAATAGAAAATATCAAATCGCTCATTGATAAACTGACACAAACGGCTGAAGTAGTGGCTTCTCAAGATATCTCTCATGTGGTCAATGCGAAAGACGCCATCAGCGCGCAGCTTAAAGGCATTATCAAAAAAGCAGAAGCCGATATAGAGGGGGCCAGTGAGCTTGAGGCCATTAGACAACAGCTTGCCGATTCTACAGCCGCTGCCATTCGTGGTCTTCAATTCGGCGATATTAACGGCCAAAACCTTACATACACCCGAGAGATCATTGAGTTCGTTGTAGAGCAACTTTCAGATCTGACCCCAGAAAGCGTAACTCGTGTTCGAGAAAATCTAGAAAACTATCAGCACTCGTTGACTGAAAAAGGGCAAGCGGATCACAACCCTGTGTCTGCTACTTCTATGGATGCGGGTGATGTGGAGCTGTTTTAGCGACAACAAAAATCTCTACAAAACAAGGTAAGAGCAATTTTGACAATTCAAAAGGTGATTGAATTATGAGCAAAAGTATATTGATTGTTGACGATTCAGTGTCTATTCGTCAGATGGTTGAAATGACCCTCAAGTCAGCCAATTACAACGTAACTACGGCGCAGGATGGACAAGATGCGTTAGACAAGTGCCAGGGTGCTCGCTTCGACTTCGTACTGACTGATCAAAACATGCCTCGCATGGATGGGCTAACGCTTATTAAATCGTTGAGAGGGTTAGCCAACTTCCGGTCAACGCCAATTGTGATGCTTACCACAGAGGCTGGCGATGACATGAAGGCTAAAGGTAAGGCGGCGGGAGCCACCGGATGGATGGTGAAACCTTTCGATCCAAACAAGCTGCTAGATGTGATGAAGCGAGTATTGGGCTAATCGAGCATCGGTTTTAATAGGGCAAGTGGGAGTCAACCATGACCATTGATGTAAACCAGTTTCACGGTGTGTTTTTTGACGAGAGTGATGAACACCTTCAAGACATGGAGCAGTTGCTCATGACCTTGGATGTGGATGCTCCCGACCCGGAAGAATTAAACAGTATTTTTAGAGCAGCTCACTCCATTAAAGGCGGAAGCGGAATCTTCGGCTTCGATGCCTTAATGAATCTTACTCACGTAATGGAGAACCTGCTTGATAAAGCCCGCAACCAAGAAATTCAAGTAACGGCAGAAATCGTTGATATTTTCCTGCAAACCCTTGATGTACTTAAAGACACTATGTCTGCCTATAAAGACCAGACAGAACTTCCTCAAGAACAAATTGACGCAAGTATAAAGGTACTCGAAGAGACGCTTGCGAGCGCTTCAGGTGAAGTCGTTAACGAGCCCAATGAGCAAATCGAAGATATTGAAGGTGGTTCGGACAACGAGATCGAAGGTTTTGGCTTTTTCGATGATGAAGAGACTGAAACGCAAAGCACCACTTCTGAAACTTCGCAAAATCAAAAAGAAGATGAGGAAATTGAGGGATTCGGTTTCTTTGAGGATGATATGGTAGCAGCGGGGAAACAGACTGAAGCGGCGCCTGAAGCCAGCAAAAACGATGAGGGCTTTGGCTTCTTTGAACCAGAAAGTCTTCCTGTCAAACCAGATGTAACACAAACGACGCCGACACAGGCCTCACCTAAACAACCTATCGTTAAGCCAGTCAAAACTAAGCCCAAAGCGGCGGCAAAAGAAGCCGCGTCAATTCGTGTAGACACCACAAAAATTGATGCCATGGTTAATTTAGTTGGCGAACTCGTTATTACTCAGTCCATGCTTTCCAACGTGGGCCAAGAAGTAGAAGGGCAGGTGGGGGAACGCCTACAGCTTGCGATAGATGAGCTTCAGCGCAATACCCGTGAGATACAAGAGTCGGTAATGTCTATGCGTATGTTGCCGGTGAATATGACGTTTAATCGTTTTCCTCGCGTTGTGCGTGACCTTTCATCAAAGCTAGGCAAAAAAGTCGACTTGGTTATTCAAGGAGGCAACACTGAAATTGATAAAAGTCTTATCGAAAAGCTGGTCGACCCGCTTACTCATTTAGTTAGAAACAGTATTGACCACGGTATAGAAAGCCCTGAAAAGCGCCTTGAAGCAGGTAAATCTGAAAACGGAACCGTTATTTTAAGTGCAGAGCAAAAAGGCAGCAGCATTATCATCGGCATTATTGATGACGGTGCGGGTTTAAACAAAGCGCGCATCTTAGAGAAAGCCACGCAAAACGGGCTGGCCGTTACACCGGATATGCCAGATAGTGAAATTTGGCAGCTTATATTCCAAGCGGGCTTTTCAACCGCAGCTGAGGTTACTGATGTATCAGGCCGTGGCGTCGGTATGGACGTGGTACGCCGAAATATCGAGTCTATTGGTGGACGCATTGAAATCGAATCGTCGCAAGGCGAGGGCTCAGCCTTTTATATCCACTTACCCCTTACGCTCGCCATTGTGGACGGTATGTGCGTGTCAGTTGGTGATCAGATTTTTGTCATCCCCCTGCTTAACGTAATCGAGTCTTTCCAGCCCACCGCTTCCCAAGTAAAAACACTTGGTAATGACAAGGTGCTGTGGATTAGAGACCAGTACTGGCCATTGGTGTCACTTACCGAATTAATGCAAGTAGATGACGGCATTATCGAACCAACCCAAGGCATAGTGGTATTGCTAGAAAGCAGTAAGAAACGCTATGGCGTACTGGTGGACTCTTTGGTAGGTCAGCAGCAAGTCGTCATTAAGAGCCTAGAACAGCATTACAAAAAAGTCGCAGGGATCGCAGGCGCTACCATTATGGGCGATGGCAAGGTCGCAATGATTTTGGATGCCGACTCAGTGGCAGCAAATTGTACCAATATTCCAAATGAAGAGGTTTCACTATGAGCGAAGCAGCATTACAGCAAGCCGTTAGTGCGTCGAAAGAAAATGAATTTTTAAGTTTTGTATTGGGCGAAGAACACTACGCCTTAGACATCACGACGGTGAAAGAAATTCGCGGCTATGAGCAGGTTACCAAAATTGCCAATGCGCCAAGCTTTATTAAGGGGGTGATAAACCTTCGTGGCGATATTGTACCTATCGTGGATTTGCGAATTAAGTTCAATGTCGGCGAAGCCACCTACAACGACTTTACTATCGTCATTATGCTAAACGTCCACGAGCGAATTGTAGGTATTGTCGTCGACGGGGTGTCTGACGTAATACGTCTTTCTGAAGAAGACATGCTTCCTCCCCCAGAGTTTGGTGTGGCGTTCGATAGCAAATACCTTCATGGGTTGGCGGATGTGGACGAACACATGGTTATTTTAGTGAATATTGAGAGCCTAATTACAAGTAACGAATTAGGCTTAGTTGAAACGAAAACACAAGTGGTTGAGGGCTGAAGACAATGGGAATCATGACGTGGTTAGAGGACTTCACGAAGGCAACGGACGTAAATCAAGCATTGAGAAACAAACAGGCGCTTGATGCAACAACATGTTGCATCATGATGGCCGACGCCGATAGAAACATCATCTATGCTAATCAGTCTGTGAAAACTCTGCTTAAAGAGAACGAAAAGAAATTACAGGCTGTCCTTCCCAGTTTTTCTGCTGATAATTTGGAAGGTCAGAACATCGACCAATTTCATCGAAATCCGTCACATCAGCGCAATATCCTTGCTGAATTAAAATCGACAATGACTTCTACAATTAGTATTGGCGATTTGAATTTCAAACTCACGCTAACGCCTTTTTTCGACCAAGATAATAAAAACATAGGCACTATGGTTGAGTGGGTCGACCAGTCTGAGCTGCTTATTAAAAGCACCATGTTAAACGTTTTGAACGATGCTCAAGCTGTTATCGAGTTTAATGCAGACGGCATAGTCCAAAACGCCAACGACAACTTCCTAAATGCGCTTGGTTATAGCCTTAACGAAATTGTAGGCAATCACCACAAAATGTTCTGTGATAACCAGTACATTCGCAGTGAGGAGTACGCGCAATTTTGGCGTGACCTGAAAGAAGGTAAGCCGCAAAGTGGAGAGTTTTGTCGCTTTAACAAAATGGGCAAAGAAATTTGGATACAAGCCACTTACAACCCTGTCTACGATGGTGATGGTAAGGTTATTCGCGTAGTGAAGTTCGCCACTGACATTACTGCATCTAAATTACGTAACGCGTATTTCGAAGGACAAATTGAAGCAATAAATAAAGCTCAGGCGGTTATTGAATTTGACCTTGATGGAAAAATTCTGAGCGCCAACGAGAACTTCACCAACACAGTTGGCTACAGCCTAGATGAAATCGTCGGTAAACATCACAGCATGTTTGTAGACGATGAGTACAAGCGCAGTGTTGAATATAGCCAGTTTTGGGAGCAGCTACGTCAAGGCGTACTGTTTACTGATGAGTTTAAGCGCGTGGGCAAAGGCGGTAAAGAAATTTGGATCCAAGCATCTTACAACCCCATTTTAGACCAAAACGGCAGACCCCATCGCGTTGTGAAATATGCCATTGATATCACGGGTAGGAAGCAAGCTATAAGCGATATCAAGACCGCTATGAATGAGCTTGTTCAAGGGAATTTGGACTGCCGCATCGAGCATGAGTTCGACGGCGAGTTTAAAGAACTCGGAACATCAATAAACCGCTTTATTGACGATATGCGCCGTATTATCGGTTCTATCAGTGATGTAATGACCCGCTTATCCGGTGGTGACTTAACTGCTGAACTTGATGAACAATTTGAAGGTGAGTTTCAAGTATTAGGCGATGCCATAAACCAGTTTGTCGGAGAGATGTCTGGCACTATAGGGTCCATTTACGAAGCGGTAGAAACCATCAATACTGCGTCTTCAGAAATCGCTACGGGTAACTCAGACCTTTCAAGCCGTACCGAACAACAAGCATCTAGTCTTGAGGAAACCGCTTCGAGTATGGAAGAGCTGACCGGTACGGTAAAACTCAATGCCGAAAATGCTGAGCAGGCAAATGGCTTGGCGTCACAAAGCTGCGACATCGCTTCGCGCGGCGGAGAGTTAATTCGTCAGGTCGTTGACACCATGTCGTCAATTAACGAGTCGGCACAAGAGATCTCAGACATCATCGGTGTAATTGACGGCATTGCATTTCAAACCAATATTCTTGCACTAAACGCCGCAGTAGAAGCAGCTAGAGCGGGTGAGCAGGGGCGCGGCTTTGCGGTAGTTGCATCAGAAGTAAGAAGCTTAGCCCAGCGCTCTGCTGAAGCGGCAAAAGAGATTAAAGAGCTTATTTCAGACTCGGTGAGCAAAATTGATGGGGGTAATAAACTCGTCAATCAGTCTGGCGAGACGATGGAAGAGGTGGTGACGTCTATTAAACGAGTTAATGACATCATGTCAGAAATTGCTGCAGCGAGTTCGGAACAAGCTTCAGGTATTGAAGAAGTAAGCAAAGCGGTGGTGCAGATGGATGAAATGACACAGCAAAATGCAGCACTGGTAGAAGAAGCAGCGGCTGCTGCCGAAAGCTTACAACAGCAGGCCGGGAATCTGACTGAACGTGTGTCGACATTCAATATTGGTGACAGAGACACTATCACTAATGCGCTTCCTCAAAAAGTGCATCAAGTAGTGAAGGAAAAAAAAGCGGCTCCAGTGGCCATGTTAAATACAAATAAAAAGCTAGCTCCTAAAGTACCGAACAACGATGAGTGGGAGTCTTTCTAGTTAACTAAAGGCGAATTCTTCAAAAGGGAATTCGCCTTTTTTATGAGTTGCGGGTTTATTCAGCGCTTCAAACACGTAGCGCTACAAATATGACAGGTGATGCTATGGGTGTTTTTAACATATTTCATAATGAAGAATTGGTGGCTGCTCAAAGCCTTTCTCGTTTTCAAGAGCAGGCGTTGAGCGAGAGTACGGCGTGTTTGATGCTAGTGGACGCATCGGGAACGATAACCTTTGCCAATAAAGCATTTAGGCAGCTTGCAGAAGAGCACAGGACACAGTTCTCTAGCGCGCTTCCAAATATTAACTTTGAGGAATTAACCGGCACCTCAATTGCAGGCTTTTTTGCTAGTAGCAGAGAATTAAGCCAGCGATATAGCACCTGTAATAGTAGCGACACCTTTTTACTGCCGATAGACAACCTGTTGTTTACACTAAAGCTCACCACAATCAAAAGTGTTGAGGGCGATAAACTTGGCACAATGGTGGAATGGATAAACGACCAAGAGTTGCAGCATAAATCCGGCTTATTAGAGGGCCTCGATCGTTGCCAGGCTATTATTTCCTTTACTCCAGATGGCATTGTTGAAGATGCTAATGATAACTTTCTAAAAGTAACAGGTTATTCGAAGGAAGATATTGTAGGTAAGCATCACCGCCTATTTGTGTTACCTGAATATGGTGTTTCTGAAGAATATAATCAGTTTTGGAAAGACCTGAAAAATGGAGAGCGCAGCAGTGGAGAGTATTGTCGCGTAGCGAAAAACGGTGACAAAATTTGGATCCAAGCTTCGTACAATCCTATCTACGATAAGTTGGGCAATATTGTACGCGTTGTTAAGTTTGCTACCGATATTACGGCGCAAAAGCGCAAAAACGCCGATTATGAAGGGCAGATAAACGCCATTGATAAATCGCTAGCTGTCATCGAGTTTGACCTAGAGGGGGTAATCCAACACGCCAACGAAAACTTCTGTAATACAACGGGTTATGACTTAAGTGAGATAAAGGGGCAACATCATAGTATGTTTGTTGAGCCCAATTACAAAATGAGCCCTGAATATGCCGCATTTTGGCGTGACTTAAAAAAGGGTGAATTTAAGTCTGGCGAGTTTAAGCGGGTAAAAAAAGACGGTAGCGAGCTTTGGATCCAGGCGTCCTACAACCCTATTTTCGATGAGTTCGGTCAACCCCAGAAAGTGGTGAAATACGCCTCCGATGTTACTGAACAAAAGCTGCAAAATGCATTTAACACAGGTCAGATAGATGCGATCAGTAAATCTCAAGCAGTCATCGAATTCGACCCGAACGGCAATATCGTGACCGCAAACGATAATTTCTTGGCCACGGTTGGGTATGCACTAGACGAGATCCAAGGAAAGCACCACAGAATTTTTGTCACTAAACAGGAACGTGAATCTGAGGAATATCGCATTTTTTGGAAGAAATTGGCTGAAGGTCAGTTTTATTCTGGTGAGTTTCACCGTATTGCAAAAGATGGTTCAGATGTATGGATCCAAGCAACCTACAACCCCATTTTAGATATGAGTGGCAACGTAGTAAAAGTGGTGAAATACGCCAGCAACATTACCGAACAAAAAGTAAGAAATGCTTATTTTGAAGGACAGTTAGCCGCCATTGGTAAGTCGCAAGCGGTCATAGAATTCAATATGGACGGCATTATTCAGGATGCCAATGAAAACTTTTTAAATACCGTGGGCTACACCCTAGAAGAAATTAAAGGTAAGCACCACAGCATGTTTGTCGATCCGTCATATCGTGCTAGCCCTGAGTATGCGGCATTTTGGGATGCATTGCGCAGTGGCACCTACTCTTCTGGTGAGTACCGCAGAGTTGGCAAAAACGGCAAAGAGATTTTTATACAAGCAACCTATAACCCCATCTTAGACCACAACGGTAAACCATTCCGCGTCGTGAAATTCGCTACCGACATTACAGGCCGAACTCAGGCAGTTGATGAAATTAAGCACGTGATGACTAGGCTTACAGAAGGAGACCTTACGGTTAATATTGACCACGCATTAGATGGCGACTTTGCTGTTCTAGGCGAAGCAATAAATCAATTTATCAATGAAATGCGTGGCACCATCACCAATATTAATGAAGCCGTAGAGACTATCAATGTAGCCTCAGGCGAAATAGCAACCGGCAATGCTGACTTATCAAGTCGCACAGAGCAACAGGCGTCAAGTCTTGAAGAAACTGCGTCGAGTATGGAAGAGTTAACTGGCACCGTGAAGCTAAACGCCGAAAACGCCGAGCAGGCAAACTCTCTTGCTGCGCAGGCGAGCAAAATAGCGTCTCAAGGAGGGGAGGTCATCGGCGAAGTAGTGGATACCATGACGCAGATTAATGATTCTGCCCAAGAGATATCAGATATTATTGGCGTTATCGATGGAATTGCCTTCCAAACTAACATACTGGCATTAAATGCTGCGGTTGAAGCAGCGCGAGCCGGAGAGCAGGGGCGTGGGTTTGCGGTTGTAGCCTCTGAAGTTCGCAACCTAGCGCAGCGCTCTGCCGAAGCTGCGAAAGATATTAAAGAACTCATCTCTGATTCGGTCAGCAAAATTGCTAGCGGTAACGAGTTAGTAGTCAAATCAGGCGATACCATGGCAGAAGTTGTGACCTCAATCAAACGAGTTAATGACATTATGTCTGAAATTGCAGCGGCATCTGCAGAGCAAGCTGCGGGGATAGAGGAGGTCAGTAAAGCCGTAGTTCAGATGGATGAAATGACCCAGCAGAACGCTGCGCTAGTGGAAGAAGCTGCAGCTGCGGCCGATAGTCTTAAACAGCAATCACTGCAATTGAATGAACGGGTCTCAGTATTTGAAGTAGGAAAAGGGCTAAGCGGTGACCAACAGCATATCGCGGCCCTCACCCACGGAGATTTTCGACAGCCGCAGCGCTTATCTGCAGCACCAGCTCAGCGAGCGTCTCAAGCGAAGGCGCTAACACCGGCTATGCCTGACGAAGCAGAGTGGGAGTCATTCTAATGACAGTGGCTGTTTCAACAAAAGATAGCACCAGGGAGTTCGCCTTTGAAAAGGCGGACTTCAAAAACGTGCAGAAGATGTTGTTTAAAAAGGCAGGAATAAATCTATCTGATGCCAAGGAAGCAATGGTCTACAGTAGGCTAGCGCGTAGGATTAGGGCGAGAAATTTGCGCAGTTTTAACGAATATCTCGCTTTAGTGAACAAATCGGAGTCAGAGTTAGAGCAATTTATCAATGCACTAACCACGAACCTTACGTCTTTCTTTCGCGAGCCACACCACTTTACCGCGTTGGCGGATTATCTAAGACAGCATAATGTTACTAACATTTGGTGTGCTGCCAGCTCTACTGGTGAAGAGCCATATTCAATCGCAATGGTAGTAGCTGAAGCGTTCGGAAGTTTTAAAACACCGGTCAAGATCATTGCCTCAGACATAGACAGCAAAGTGCTAGCTAAAGCCAGAGCCGGTGTTTACCCCTTAGCATCGATAGCGAAAATACCCCAACACAGACAAAAGCAGTTCTTTCACAAAGGCAAAGGTGCTAATGAAGGAAAGGTAAAAGTGGTCGATGAACTTCGCAATATGGTGCAGTTTAAAAAGCTGAATCTTACCGATGCAAAATGGGATGTTAAGGGGCCGCTAGACGTCATATTTTGCCGTAATGTGATGATCTACTTCGACAAACCAACGCAGCTCAAAGTACTACAAAAAATGGTGGGTATGTTAAAGCCATCTGGACTTTATATGGCTGGGCATTCTGAAAATTTCAATATGTATACTAATCTTGTGAGACCGGTGGGGAAAACCATTTATCGCCCCGTCGATTAGGAGATAGCGTGGCGACCCCCAATTTTGAACTGCCAATTAGTTACTACGACAAGCGGTTTTCTACAGAAGCGGTAAAGCTTTTACCAGGTCAGTATTTTGTTACCTCTCAAGACAAAATGTTGGTTACGGTGCTTGGCTCTTGTGTAGCAGCCTGTTTATTCGACCCTAATACGGGAATTGGTGGTATGAACCATTTTATGTTGCCTACCGTGAACAAATCGGCGGGTGAATTTGAGCAAGTTCAAGGGATGGCGGCAAAGTACGGGGTTCATGCCATGGAAATTCTGATCAATGAAATTGTGAAAGTAGGGGCAAAAAAGAACCGACTACAAGCAAAAGTCTTCGGAGGGGGGAAAGTCGTGCCGTCTTTTGTTCAAAACGATGTAGGTAAGTTTAATGCAGAATTTGTGACCCAGTTTTTAGAAACCGAAGACATACCAATTTTAGCCAGTGATTTGTGCGATGTTTATGCGCGAAAGGTGTATTTCTTTCCACGCAGCGGCCACGTGATGATGAAGCGTATTCACGAGCTTAACAATGCAACAATTATCGAGCGGGAAAGTCAGCACCGCTGGGAATTATCGAAGCAAACGCCAAGTGGCAGCGTAGATTTATTTGAGGACTAGTCATGACAATAAAAGTGTTAGTGGTAGATGATTCAGCGCTTATTCGCCAAATACTCAGTGAAATCATAAAGAGTGAGCCAGACATGACGCTGGTAGGTGCAGCGCCAGATGCGTTTGTAGCGAAAAAGCTGGTGCTTGAGAAATCTCCCGATGTCATAACATTAGATATAGAAATGCCAAAAGTGGATGGTCTGCGTTTTCTCGAAGTGCTTATGAATGCTAGACCAACACCTGTGGTTATGATTTCTACGCTGACAGAAAAGGGGGCGGAAGCCACCTTGCGATCGCTGGAGTTAGGTGCGATTGATTTTGTTGCTAAACCAAAAATCGGTGTGGCTCAAGGTATGGCAGAATACCACGAGTTAATCGTTGACAAAATTCGAACGGCCGCACGTTCAAAAGTAAAAAAAGCCTCGCCAGCTAAGGTATCTTCCGTCAATAAGGTGAGTTACTCGGGAACAGAAAAGCTTATTGCGATAGGCGCCTCGACTGGCGGCACTGAAGCCATAAAAGAAGTGCTGCGAACTTTCCCAGCAAACGCCCCTGCAACGGTTATAACTCAGCACATGCCGGCGGGCTTCACTTCTACCTATGCAAGGCGGTTAGATTCTGTATGTCAAATGCAGGTGAAAGAAGCGAAGGGAGGCGAGCGCTTGCTTCCTGGACAAGCGTACTTAGCGCCAGGCGATAAGCACATGGAAATTGAAAGAAGTGGAGCTGATTACCGCATTAGGCTTACTGATGGCCCGAGAGTATCGGGTCACAAGCCCTCTGTCGATGTGTTGTTTAATTCGCTATGCAAAAGCGCCGGTAACAACGCGATAGGCGTATTGTTAACGGGGATGGGGAGTGACGGCGCTATTGGTCTTCATGAGTTATTCAACGCTGGTTGTGAGACCTTCTGTCAGGATGAAGCGAGTTGTATAGTTTTTGGAATGCCAAAGGTAGCCATCGAAAAGGGAGCAGCAAGTCATATATTAAGCTTAGATGATATGGGTAAAGCGGTTATGCAGACTGTAGAAAAGCTCTCAGCAGGTAGTCGCTTATAGGTATAGTGAGTAAATACTTACAAAATGCAATTTCTGTCCTAAAAACTGTAAAAAGATTGTTATTGCTTTTCTTGTTACAAAAAAGCTTAGGTGTTTTAATAGCGAAACTTAACGAGTAGGTAATGCTGCTTCAGAATGCTGTTGCTGAAGTCGATACTACGGATAGGCCTACTTGGAAGTGCGTAAAAATATACAAATCGATACGTAAGTGGAATAGTAAGGTGAAGCATTGTCGCCATAATAATATAAAAGACAATGGTTTATGTGTGATAGCGGCGGAAAAGTATACAAGGTTTTATTACTACGTATATTTTGCTGTACCTAATAACAAAAAAAGGCCTGCTATATTCCTTACAGATTTGAGAGCAAGTATATGCTCATTCTTACGGTATGACACTAACCCGAGATAATAACGAGTAGTTGGGGACTCTTATGAAACAGCAAACGCTAATTGCGCTATCAGCCTTAATATTTTCTTCTTCAGTTCTAGCTAACGGCGGCTTTGAACCGAATAAGAAAGCATGTGTTAATGTCGGAAAAGAAATTACTCGCGTAAGCACTGAAATGGACGTAGCAAAGTCTGGTATTCAAAAATCATGGCTTAAGCGCCAATTAAATGCATTAGAAACTAAACGCAACTCATGTAGCACAAAAGGCTTTAAAGCTAACCGTCCAGAGTTAGCAAAGCTTTAATTGCGAAGCGTGTTTAGAAACTAAAAAAGTCTTACCTTGGTAAGACTTTTTTTGTTTCTACAGTAAATGAAGTTAGTCAGTCACTACACGTATTAAATCATTTAGCGAACTAATACTGTGATCAGGTGCAAGCCCTAACGGGTACATCATTTTGCCCGAACGCTCTACAAATGTAGTTTGCATACCTGTTGCCTTAGCGCCACTTACATCCCAGCCATGGGCCGCTACCATCATGGCGTCTTCGTTCTTCACATTAGCCTGTTGGCAGGCCCAGTGATAAACCGCTGCATGAGGCTTGTAAGTTCGTACGCTTTCCACACTCAATACATGAGAAAAATACGGCTTAATATTGGCATATTCCAGCTGCGCATCCAGCCCTGCTTTTGATGAATTTGAAAGTGCCACTAGGGAGAATCCCGCACTTTGAAGTGCCTTCAACGCTGGAATTACGTCACTATGAGCGGGTAGCTTAGTTATATGCTCTTTAATGGTGTCTTTCGCGGTAGTTTCATCAAGGGCTATCTCTTTACTGTGGGCTACCATGGTAAGCACTGCCGCGCCGATATCAATAAAGTCATGAAACTGCCCCGACGTTACATCCACCAAACTATGGTGAAGCAAGTTAGCAAACCATAAGTCGACCAGTGTCTCATCGCCGTTTAATACAGATGCTAAGCCTGTTTTAATAGCCTGCATGTCTAAGAGTGTTTCATTGATATCGAAAAAAATAACCCTTGGCGTCACAATTCACCTTCCTATTATTAATGACTGGAAACGTCGCGTGTTGTCCTAACGCGCCTGTTGCTTATACCACTGTAAAACAGAATTGGTTTTGCTAAAGGCCTATACGACCAATGTCGATGGATTGGCGTTGAAGGAGAGCAAAGGGGAGGTTAGTGAAAGAATAGGTCGAACTGAGAAGACACTGAATAGAGGTGAACCTATGGGAAAGCGATGATAATAAAAAGCCGACATAGAGGCCGGCTTCTTCTTGTGTATCTAAACCCTATGTTCTTAGAAGAACAAATAGGAAACGCTTAGCTTCATGCTTCGAGGCATAATGTAGCGGCCGTTAGGCGATTCTGGATTACGCGGATCGCCTTCGGTAATACCTTGTTCATCGGTTAGGTTATCAACAGAGAACTGCAGGCGAAGTGAATCCGTTGGCTCTAGTGTTAGACCCACATCAATTTTCTCGTATCCCTCAAGTACAACCGTGTTTTCGTTGTTGCCGAAGCGATCATCAACGGCTGAAAATGTACCGTATACGGTGGCGTACATATCAGCGATATCAAACGCATAGCTTGGTGTAACACGAACCTGCCAGCCAGGCTGACGCTGCGCTTCATTGCCTTCGTTGTTGGCGCTGGCAGTAATTTCAGTCTCCTGAATCGTTCCGTTCACGCTCAACGAGAAGCCTGAATCGTGGCTATAGCGACCATCTAGCTCTAGACCGTAAGCTTCGTTAGTCAGTATTTCAGCTGGCGCGCCAGGACGACGGACAAAAGTGTCGCCTTCGACTTCATTGGCAAAAGCGGTAGCAAAAAATTGAATACTGTCATTCATGTACTTATAGCCAAGCTCGCCTTGAGTAACTTCTTGAATCAAGTCGTTACCGCCAGTGAAGGCACCCCAGTTATCTCTGAAGTCGTCGAAATAAGGCATTTTATAGCCTCGGTTCATGCGAACGAATACACCGCTGGTGTCATTAAGCGCGTAGTTTGCGCCCACTGTCCACGACGTTTTGGTTTCGTCGTACTCAAGCGCTTTAGTTATTTTTCCGTCAAGATCTTCATCTACCGAATAGTTCACTTCGTGATTTTCGCGGCGTAGCCCTAAATCGATGCTCAAATCTGAAGTGGCATACCATGTACCTGTGGCATAAAGTGCAAAAGTACTCGCGTCACCCACAGAGCTGATGTCGTAGTTAAAGTCACAGCCTTGTGCATCGTTATTACATTCGATACCCTCGAGTAGTTCGCCGCCCGACTGCAGTACGTGATAAGCTGTGTTACCAATGCTCCACCAGTCATTAGCTTTGGTTGATGCACTGTAAATACCAAATGATGTGTCGAAATCTTCCCAGCTTTTCGATACAGCAAGGTCGTTAGTGAAAGCTTCAATATCTTTGAGCACAACCCAGCGGCCAATTTGTTGAATAGGCGTATCACCGTCATACACTGTGCCAGTTACTGCACCAGTGGCAGACTCGCCGTTATCGGCGACATTTGCAACAGTCGTCGCAGAGCCACTGGGCACAAGCCCAAACGTGTTGGCTTCACCTTTTGTAAGGTTAAAGCGGTCAACTAGCTGCCAGTCGTTACCTAAGTCAAGCTTAATGCTACCGCCACTTACGTGGCCGTCCCAACCACGACCTTCGCCGAAATCGAATGACTCAGTGGTATCATCAGGGCCGTACGTAATAGTGCCTTGGCGATTCAATGGACCAATTTGCGTATAGTTTGCGTCGATACCTTCAACGTTTAAAGGTGTTGGTAGGTACCATGTACCGCGGTCATCTGTTTGACGGGTGTACAGATTAAGCTCGCCTTTATCAAACACTTTGGTTATGTTTACGGTAAACTGATTACCTTGCTCAGAGTTAAAACCTGCATCACGAATGCCTTCTGAGCTCTTAATGTAACCACCTACCATGTAGTACAAGTCGTCATCTAGTGCGCCGCTTGCAACCACGTCAATACGGTTAAGGCCGTAGTCAGAGATAGTGTACTTCGCTGACGCTTCTGTCGACTCGCCACCGCGTTTAAGGCGGAAGTTTGTTGTAAGACCTGGTTGACCGTTGCTTACTACTGGGTTTGGACCACCGCGTAAACCTTCAACCATTTCAATTGTATCGTCTATGCGAAACAGCTGAGAGTTCTCAAGGAAAGATAGCGTAGGCGCAGGGTAGATAGGAGAGTTCTCTAGCGCAATCGTTAAGAACGGCGCATCGCCACCACCTGGGAAACCACGTACAAATACGTTCGCGCCCGACTCACCGCCTGAACTTTCAACCCAAACACCTGGAATGGCCTTGAACAAATCGGCCGTAGACTTAGGTGCTAATTTTTCAATGTCGCTAGCGTCGATGTTGGTTACCGCAAAGCTCGCGTCAATCTTTCTAATCCCTGCGCCGCCTGGTGTACCGCTGACAACAATAACTTCTGCGTTGTCTTTCGCTTGTTGTTTTATGTCTTCTTGTGCCATGGCAGGCTGCGTTAGTGCTACCGCTACTGCACTCGCCAGCATTCCTTTTGTAAACAACGTTTTCATGGTGTGTGCTCCCGAAAATGTTCTATTGCGTTGTTAACTGAATGCGCTAAACAGGTTTAAAAATTGTTATACGCATCACGATTGCGAAACAAAATAGATCCGTTTGCAAACGATTGCAAGAATAAAATGCAATCGATTGCAAATTTTTTGTTTATTGTTGTTAACATGGTTTTACGCCAAGACGATTCGCGCTATATTGTGACTTCGGCTGTAGAGTCGACGATTTATCCGGTTTAGGTAGCGGTTTTACGCTTTTATTTTGCAGTGCTATCACGGGTAACCCGGTATACCGAAAATTATTAGAGAATGGTCACATTGGTTTCTGAAACAAAACTCACCTTAGCGAAGCTGGCTGAAATTGCTGGTGTATCAACATCGACAGCATCACGAGCATTGAAAGACAATCCGCTTATTAAGCAGGAAACCCGAAGCAGAATTCAGGCACTAGCTAAAGAGCATAATTTTAGTATAAACGCGGCCGCTAGCCGCTTAAGAACGCAGAAAACTCACGTGATAGCGGTGATTTTAAATTTAATCGACAACACCGAACAAAGCACAACTGACCCATTCTTACTTAAGCTGGTGGGAGAGCTAAATCAGGCACTAAATGCCAAAGGCTACGAGCTACTGCTGTCTAATTCATTTATGGCATCTGACGATTGGGCGAACTACTTTATTCGCAGCCAACGCGCCGACGGCATTATTGTCATTGGGCAAGGCAAATCCACGGCCAAAATCGACCGAGCAGCACAGTCGGGCATTCCCATTGTAGTGTGGGGCGATGCAAAAACAGACGCGCCATATCCCATTATTGGCGGCGACAATTATCTAGGTGGATATACGGCAACCCAGCATTTGCTAAGCCACGGCGCCAAACGCATCTTGTTTCTTGGAGACTCTGAACACGCGGAAATGCAGGAACGTCATAAGGGATATTCGCAAGCCCATCGCGATGCTAATGTGCCAGTAGACCCGCAGTGCACTTGCGCCATCGATATCACGTCGAAAGCCGCGTACCAATACATCAACGAGCGTATAAAGGCGAATGGGTTAGACTTCGACGGGATCGTTTGTGTAAGTGATATGGTGGCATTAGGCGCGTTAAAAGCGCTAAAAGAGCGCTATGTAGGTATTCCAAGCGATGTAGGCATTGCGGGTTACGACGATATTTCTTTAGCTGAACTTATGCACCCGTCGTTAACAACGGTGCGTCAGAATACACAGCAAGCCGCAACTGAGATGGTTACGCAGCTATTAAACCAGTTTGAAAACAAGCCTACAGAAAACCAGGTAGTGGAAACAACCTTAATTGCCCGTCGCTCTACGAAGCACAGCGACTAATATTTCGCTTTTTTATCAGCTTTTTAACGCATAAACGTTATTATTTAACGGCAACAGGGTGTCGATGTTAAGCTCTAACGAAAAAATAATAGCGCTTTGCAAACGTTTGCATTTTTATTTTCTTACGACTACACTCCTGCATAATTCAGTTAACAGAGTGTTTACACATGTCCCGATTCATGGTCATTGCAGCCATTGCCATTAGCTACTACGTATTTGCCATACTACTTAACAGTGTGGGTACTGTTATTCTGCAATCGATCAATAGCTTCGAAATTAGTAAGCCAGAGGCAAGCACATTAGAAGGCTTTAAAGACCTTTCTATTGCTGTTGTCTCGTTCCTAGTGGCCAGCTTCATTCCAAGAGTTGGCTACAAGCTTTCAATGTTACTTGGGTTAGCATTAGTAGCCGTTGCCTGTGCGCTGACGCCTTCTATCGCAAGTTTCTGGTTCATTAAAGTGTTGTTTGCTTGCATAGGTACTGCATTTGCGCTAGTGAAAGTGTCGGTGTACGCCATTATCGGTCAGCTATCGTCTACCACTAAAGCGCACTCATCGTTAATGAACACTATTGAAGGTATTTTTATGTTGGGCGTGTTGTCTGGCTACTGGGTGTTCGCTGGGTTTATCGACCCCAATAACGATGCTTCTTTATCTTGGCTGAACGTTTACTACTTACTAGCTGCGCTGGTTGGTTTTACGTTAATCGTTGTGGCATTGGCTCCGATAAAGCCTGTAGAAAAAGCGAAGTCAGAAGGGATTGCAAGCGAGTTCTTCAGCATGTTGAAACTTGCCTATAAGCCTTTAGTGCTGGTGTTTATCTTCTCTATTTTCTTGTACGTGTTGATTGAGCAGGGCATAGGTTCGTGGCTGCCAACTTTTAACAAAGAGGTGCTGGGCTTACCTACTCAAGTCAGCATTCAAATAACCAGTATCTTTGCGATAGCGCTGGCCGTTGGGCGCTTAACTGCAGGTGCAGTACTTACGCGGATGAATTGGTATCCCTTCTTGAATATTTGTTTGGCGGGTATGGCTGCGGTAATGCTGCTAAGCTTACCGCTTGCCGAAAACGTGGCTGACAGCACAATAGCCAGCTGGGCTGATGCACCAATAGCTGCGTTCCTTATTCCATTAATTGGATTGATGATGGCGCCTATTTACCCCGTATTAAATTCGGTAATGCTAAGCGCGCTACCTAAACATCAACATGCACCTATGACAGGGCTAATTGTCGTATTTTCGGCTCTTGGGGGAACCACAGGTTCTATTGTGACTGGATTTATTTTCGACGCAGTAGGGGGCCAACAAGCATTTTATCTATCGCTTATTCCAATAGGTGCATTAGTGATAACCCTATTCTTCTTTAAACGAGCGTCTTCTTCTCTATCGCCTAAAGGTGCGCAGTAACTATGAGTTCTTCTTCACACAACTGGCGCGACAGCTTGTCGTTTTTTGCCAGCGACCTGTTTAAACATGTGCAAATGGCACAGCTATTCCCAGACAGCAAAACCTTTGCTGACGCTATTGTTAAAACCGATCTCAATACCGTTTTAGCGGCCTACGAACAAGCGTGTTTAGATGCTGAGAAAAGCGATGAAGCAGTAGACTTATCTACGTTTGTTAATACCCATTTCGATATTCCAGAAATGATTAGCGCAACATCGCAAACCAAGTTTCAAAATGTAGCCGACTACATTGAGCATATGTGGCAGGTGCTAACGCGTACCCCCGACACTGAGCAGAAAGACAGTTTAATAGCGCTAACCCGTCCATACATAGTGCCAGGTGGACGCTTTCGCGAAATCTATTACTGGGATACATATTTTACCGCGTTAGGTCTAATTGACGCGGGGCGCACCGACATGGCAATTAACATGTTGGTGAACTTTGTAGATATTTTAAATGAAGTAGGCTGCATCCCTAATGGCAACCGCGCCTATTATTACTCTCGCAGTCAGCCTCCTATTTTAGCGTTGTTTTATAATTTGCTTAAAGACGCACTAAGCGACCAGCAAAAAGAGTACGTTATTTGGGGTATGAAAAAAGAGCATCAGTTCTGGATGAACGACTCTGGGGAGCAACAGCAGAACGGTAAAGAAGCCTTAGGGCAGGACAAACAAACAAGCGTATGCCATGCGCAACTTCGTACCGTAACCATGCCTTGTGGGGCAATACTAAACCGTTACTTCGACACCGAGCCTACGCCTCGCCCAGAGTCTTATCGAGAAGACATTGAAACAGCAGAGCACATAGGCGCTGACAAAAGTCAGTTTTACCAGCATGTTCGCGCGGCTTGCGAATCGGGTTGGGACTTTAGTTCGCGCTGGCTAGCCAATCCCAATTCATTGGCAAGTATTCGTACAACTGAAATTATTCCCGTAGATTTAAATGCGCTTTTGGTAACGCTTGAGCAGACTTTGGCAAGCGTGACTAGAGGTGCCGAGCAAGCGCGCTACAGTGCGGCATCTACAGCACGAATTAAGGCAATAAACACCTATTTGTTTAACGGGGAAAAAGCAGGCTATTTCGACTATCACTTTCCTACTCAATGCCAAACCGACATAGTATCGGCAGCGATGTGTGTACCTTTATTCGTGGGCATTGCCAATGAGCAGCAAGCAAAACAAGTATGCGAAACTGTAGCGGACACCTTGCTTAAAGAAGGCGGCGTGGTAACCACTTCAAATACTACGTCGCAACAATGGGATGCGCCAAATGGCTGGGCACCGCTTCAACTTTTCGCCGTTGAAGGGCTGCGCAATTATGGGTATGAAATGCAGGCACAAACCATAATGCTACGTTTTTGTAAGATGATTGAGAGTCACTTCGCATCAAGTGGTGTACTGCTTGAAAAGTATAATGTTTGCGAGCCGGAAATTAAGGCGGGCGGGGGCGAATACGATGTGCAGCTAGGTTTCGGATGGACAAACGGCGTTTACACCCGCTTCCAAACATATTTGAATAACTAGTTACCTATGCTAGTGAAAGCTTGACGCGCGATACTGCAAATGCAGGTCGCGCGTTTTCTGTTTAAGCTAAATGGTGTCGTTGCGACTTTCCATATCAATCGACATGGCGATATCATCGAGTATGTCGTTGAGCCCAGTAATTTTTTCGGTGCCAATAAATATGCTCATTTGAGTTTCGACCACAATATAGTCGTTTGTGGTGTCGCCCTCAAAGGTATTTGCTAGCGCGCTTTGCACTCGGTCGAAGAACTGGCGTGCACTTCGCTCTTCGATATTGTGAAGGCATAAAATGAATTGGTCTGTCCCAAAACGCCCTAAAATATCGTTACCCCGGGTTACGGTCTGAAGATTTTGCGCAATTTTTCGCAATACAAAATCGCTTTTCGTAGAACCCACTTTACGCGTTATCTCACGTAGGTTACTGATGTCGAATATCGCAATAGCGATAGCTCTGCCTTGTTTAGGCGCTTCAAGTTTATTGATGCGAGCAATAGCTGAATCGGCATTAAGTAGAAGCGTTACAGGATCAATGGCTTTGCGCGCTACGTGCTTCTTGCGTAGCACGTAGCCAGCAATAATAACAAGCAATAAGAACACTGCGATAGCGGTATATAAAGTGTTCCTTCTCTGTTCTTCGGCTTTTTCAATGGCTGACTCTAGGTCATATATACGTGTA
Organism: Pseudomonadota bacterium; assembly: GCA_034190055.1. Taxonomy (GTDB): domain Bacteria; phylum Pseudomonadota; class Gammaproteobacteria; order Enterobacterales; family Alteromonadaceae; genus Alteromonas. The sequence goes on from JAXHTT010000019.1 coordinate 31,707, forward strand.
TATAGATTGGCTGCACCAACAATTAAAGCGGTATCTTGGGTAATTTCCCTTCGCTTAATGACCTCTTTTGAGTAGATACTATGGGCTTCTTTTGCGCGCTCTATATCGCCTAAAGCTAAAAATATTGAAACGTTAAAACTTAAGTAGTCGAGGTTGGTATTGAAGACTTTTGGGATGACGATTTTGTCTAATGCACCTATATCAGTTAAATACTGCTTTAAACAGGTGAGATCCTCGTTATGTAAACACAATTCGGCTTTATGCCAAGCAACCAATTTTTGGCCGAGGGAGCTAGAGATATTGGCAGTCGCTTCCTCTAAATCAGGAAGGGTATAGGCTAGTTTATTATAATTACGCGTTTTTCTATGGTAGATAGACAGCGCATACTGATACAAAAAGTTACTAAGCGGTGTGTCTATTTCGCTATTCAGCACACCTAGTTCTAGAATGCTCTGGTACGCTTTATCAGTTTGACCACTGCTCAGTAGCGAAACGATGGCACTAATTATAATGCTTACCTTGTTGCTGCCTTTATATACCAAAAGGCCCATTTTATGTGCTTTTAAATACTGCTCGGCGGCTAGCGCATGCTGCTCTAACTTACCGTAAAGAAGACCGATAGCGTTGTGGATATGCGCGAGTTCGCCAGGACTGCCGTTGTCGGAATAGCGTTTAAGCACGCCAAACATTTTACCTAGCCTGACTTCGGGTGACGTAGACTCTGAACAATAGTTAATCAGCCCTAGCGAAGAGCTGGTAAAAATATCGCTGTGACGTTCTGGTGAAGATAAATCTTGAGCTTGTTGATAGTACTCACAGCGCGCCGGGCTTTCTCTTGCGTCATAAGTGAAGCCAATTTGATAGATAGCCGATGCAAACGCATAAGAGCCCTCATCAATATTGTTTTGCATTATGGCTTTAAGCAGCATTTTCTCTGCTTCTTCGTATTTGCCACGACAAATTAAAAACTGCCCTTTGGCCACGGTCAAAGCAAAACGCTGTTGGGGTGTGAGGCTTTCTAAAGTGAGCGTTTGTTCTAGCTCTGGCAGCAACGATTGACTTGGGCAATCGTACGAGGGCGAGCGAACTTTTTCGATAACGACATCGACATCAGTATTCGCCGAAGTCGCAGAAGAAGCGAGCAACACGCTGAAAAAAGATAAGACTGTTAGATATAACCTTCGAACCATAGGGAAGAATATTTATATTTTTTCTTTATAATATCGATTTGAGCCAATAACTACTATACAAAGCCCGTAAATCTTACTGCTTTTTTGTATCCTTATGCGTATTTTGCCTATTAATCTAGCAGCTATTAAAAAGTAGTAAGCAGACTACCTTAATGCACCGACGACCCAAAACTTACCAAAATCGCCACTCCCACTAAGGCAACGGCAGACCATGCAATGGTGGCTTTCGTTGCTTTTTCACCAAGTACCCAGGCTACTCCTAAAGACATTAACGCACTGGTGGCAATTAATGTTTGAACAACGGCGGCTTTCGCATAGGCGAACGCGAACATTTGTAAGTAGATAGCGGCAGTAGTTCCAAGCAGTGTTGCTAACACAAAAGCCGGCCATATGCGTTTGCCGTGGCTACTTTGATAGTCGATAACAGGCATATAGCGGGTTTTAGTTAAGGCTATAAGCGGTATCACAAAGGCCATACCTCCTACCAATCGTAAAAATGCCGCACTTGCCGCATCAACGTCTCCAGCGCTTAAAATGTCGCGGCTGACTACTGCACCAACAGCCTGACACAGTGCTGCGCCAACGCCATATAAATAACCGCTAGTAGCAAATACATGAGTAGAACTGCGTTTACGTGCCTTTATGACCATATCCACCGAAAATAGCACTACAGCAACGCCAACCCACTGCTGCCAGGTAATCCATTCGCCAATAAAGGCCATAGCAAATAGGGCAGTAAATAAAGGCGCAAGGGTTTCGGCAACCAGTACCGCTTGGCTATCGCCAATGCTCTGTAGGGCTTTAAAGAAACAGGTATCGCCAATGCCTATGCCAATTAGGCCGCTAAGCAATAGCCACAACACTGCGCTGGTGGTAAGCCCGGTTGGCTGAACGAAAAGTAGCACAACGGCCAAAATGGCGATTGAAATTAAGCCTTTCCAAAAGTTCATAGTTAGCGGCGAAAACGCGTTACCCGTACCACGGAACAAGCGCGCAGCAATTGCCCAACAAAGCGCTGTACCTAGCGCAGCAAAAACACCCATAAATTACCTGTTAACAATATGAATAAATGAGAAAGGGCAAAGTTTAGTCTGCCAAAAAGAGCGGCTATGCTAATGCATGGTGTAGTTGGCGTAAACTTAAATCATTCAGTTGGTTTTTAGCTAAAACATCATAGCCTTAAGCAAACGTAACAGAAGGTGAAGGTCTTTCGTGGCATTATATTGATACCAAAAAAGGAGCGAGACCGCGCTGAACTATTTTAGGTGAGCGTTAATGAAGTCTCTACAATATTACTGAAGTGAAAGGGCTAGAAAACCGTGAGTATTGAGCAAATGAACTTAAGCGGCATAAAAGGTGTGATATTCGATTTAGACGGCACCTTGGTAGAGTCTAGCCTTAACTTTACACGAATGCGCGCAGACATAGGTTGCCCACAAGACGAAGATATTCTTACCTTTGTTGATGCCCTTAGCTGCGCCGAAACCAAAGCAAATGCACACCGCACTATTTTGCAGCACGAACTAGAAGATGCACAGAACGCTAAATGGCTAGCCATAGGCAAAGCCATGGTAGAGAAAGTGCAGGCACACAACTTACCCATGGCAATAGTTACCCGCAACTGCCGCCAGGCCACCGCAATTAAGGTGGCCAATAATAGTATACCTATCGACTATGTGCTTACCCGTGAAGACGCCCCAGCCAAGCCCGACCCAACCGCATTATTGATGGTGGCGAATACATGGCAGCTTCAACCTGAAGACTGCCTGTATGTGGGCGACTTTATTTATGACCAGCAAGCCGCCGAGAATGCTGGGATGAAGTGGTTGTTGGTTTAGGTGTCAGAAAGCATATTCAACTTATTGAGCGTTGCAAAGTACCTCCTGTGAACTGTTAATATTAAGCGTACTAATCTATCCACAATTTAATCGATTTTTATTTATTAAAAATTATGGTTACTATACAAGACTAAATTTTTGTAAGCATAAGTTTTGTATGGAAAAGATATCGTTAAAGGGTTTTAAGGGATTTAAAGAGCAAGTAGAAATTGAGCTTAAGAAGCTGACTATAATATTTGGTTATAATAATAGTGGTAAAAGTACACTTCTTCGTTCAATACCGTTGATATCAGATAGCTTTAAGAATCATGCTCCCTCATCTTATATGCATAGTTATTTAAATTATTCTAGCGATTCATTGCGAGGTGCGATTCATGCGGATGTACTTAGCAAGGGGGCTAGAGATATAGAAGTCAGCGTTGATTGGACAGATATTGGAATCGCTTTCGCAGTTCGACAAACAGCTATGGAACCTGAGCATTTAACCAAAATAGATATAACGAAAAACGGAAATAAATACCAATATAGGCGTTCAAGTTTTAATAACTTCATATTCGAAGATGAGAATGACGAAAAAGTCAACATACCATCATTTTTTGACATCTCTGATTCCTGTTTACAAACAAAAATACGCGAGACCGCCAATAATGTTCATTGGATTTCGTCAATTAGAACAGCACCGCCAAGGGTATTTAATATTGGTCTGGGGACGAAAGTTGGAATTAACTATAAGGGCGATGGGATTGGTGAGACTTTATGGTACGTTAAGAAAGTTTCACCCGAAGCTTTCAAAGTTATAAACGATTGGTTGTTTGAAACTACAAACCGAAGGCTCAAGTTAGACTCCTCTTCAACTCAAAGCGAGGGACAAGGTCGCACTGTGGTCCAGTTGAAGACTGCTACTGATAAAGAGGAGGAAAAACCAGTAGATATAATTGATTCTGGTGAAGGAATAGCTCAAGCATTGCCTGTTGTTACGTTGTGTACCATGGCCAAATTCGGGCTCTTGCAAGATTCGCCAATAATAGCTATTGAGCAGCCCGAACTGCATCTACATCCAAAAGCTATAATCACACTTGCTGAGTTTATTATTGACTCCGTTAAAGATACAGAAAACACCAAATTAGTAATCGAAACACACTCTGAAAGTTTCTTGCTCGCTATTCAGTCTGCAATCGTTAAGAGAGAAATTCTTAACCAAAATTTGTCTTGTTACTGGATCGAAAAGGATAACAATACTTCCTCAGCCTCTAAAATTACTTTCGATGAAGAGGGGTATATTGAAGGCAATTGGCCACAGACAGTATTTAGGGAAATTATTGCTCAGTCGAAAGAGCTAATACAAGCTAGGGAGGAGAAGCGGTGATTCTATGGCTAGCTTCCAATTTGTTCAAAGACGAGAATAGTCGCTATCTTGACACCCTTAGGTTGAATGCATTAAATAATAAAGTCTTCCTGAAGTTCGACATTGAAGATCCAAACATTCTTCGTTGGATAGCTACACATAACAAATCAGATTGGGAAGAAATTTATAGATGTTGGATATCGGATGCTACAAAATTCAAGCAAACGAACGTAGCTAAGATCGACAATGATATTGCTATATCAGACTTACATGCAGAAACCCCAATATTAACATTGCAGGACGGCGCTGCTGTTTCTTCCATGCCCCTTTTTCTTGTTTTTGAAAATGCACACAATGATGTTGAATTTATTAAGTGTATTGTAGATAAGACGACTAGGGCGCAAATTTGTAGAAAACTAAATTTAGCGGAAATTGTGACTAAAGGAGGCGGACTTGGTGAAGTCAAAAATTATATTCAGCGCCAGACCAACCCTTTAATTAGCAAATTTAAAACTTTTATATTAACTGATAGTGATTGTAAGAACATTGATGTGTTAGCGCCGGAGGCTGAAAAAATTAGAGTAATGTGTTCAGCGCAAAACATAATGCACCATGTACTGCGGCGAAGGATGATCGAAAACTACCTTCCACTACAAATCTTATATGAAGATATACCTGAGGCAGTACGTGAGACAAAACCAATATACAACAAAGTGCAAGCTTATTATTCTCTTTCTGTTGAACAGCGTTTTTGTATGAATCTAAAAAATGGTCTAAATGACATGAATGGCCATTCGAATATATACGAGAACTTAGACACAAAGGTTAAGGATCAGTTAATGACAGGGTTTGGTGCGTTGAGTAGATGGTTTGAAAAAGACAGTTTACAACAGCTAATTCATGATT
>JAXHTT010000190.1:0-6292 GCA_034190055.1 Pseudomonadota bacterium
CAAGTCGTTGGTCTGGTGAAACCAGAAACTGGGATAAGATCGGAAGCGTAGAGCTAAATCCGGAGAATAAAAAAGAAGCAGCTTAACAGCTCAGGCGACAACTACCTTGAAAAACGCCGGTTGTAGCCATACTCTCGAAGAAATAAATGAACGAAAAACTCAGCAATTGCACCAATTTTAGTGGTGTCGTCTTTGTTTTCTAAAAAATCTATGAATGTTAACTTCGCTTGCCAAAGCGGTGTATCTGAATCACCTTCGCATATTGGAACTAGATTTCGGTCAATTAAGCGAACAGTGTCTTCTGTAATTTTATCTAAGTCAAAGACATATAGTTCAATGCCTCTGGCGATGGTTTTCACTTCCGGTATCAAAAATTAAATCCTTCTAAAACCCTGTGTGGAGATTTCATTCCATTGAATAATAGGTAGTTTTACCAAATTTAGGCGATTTTTTTAATGATGTAAATTTATTAATGGTTAATAGCTGACTACCTTAAAGAGTGAAACACACCTTTTCTAAACTTAAAACAACCCACTTTCACCTTCAGCAGAAGGATGAGTTGCCTCATAAACCTCCGACAACTTCTTCCGGCTCACATGCGTATACAACTGAGTTGTTAGAATACTGGCATGCCCTAACATTTCTTGGATATGCCGTAAGTCAGCCCCATTGTCCAACATCGTTGTAGCTGTGTTGTGGCGGTACAAATGGCAAGCACCTGTGCGGTCAAACCCAGCTAGTTTCACGTACTTTGATGCCATATCAGACAATTTCCCCGGTACGTATCGCTTACCATTGTTGGCAAGAAACAGTGCTTTACCTGAGCCAATGAATGTAAACATAGGCCGAATCTTGCCAATATAAAACGCCAGCCACTCGCAACCCCGTTTACTAATAGGCACCAACCTCTCTTTCTTTCCTTTGCCATGTACTCGCAATAGTTTCGTCGTAAAATCGATATCATCGATATTAAGCTTGACCAGTTCACCTCTGCGTATGCCTGTCGCAAAAAAAGTCTCAAGTATCGCTCTATCCCTTAACCCTTTGATACCAAACAGCAGTGGCTGCTCTAGTATGGTTTTGATTTCCTCGGTCGAATAAAGCGCCTTTGGTATCTGCTCCCCCTTCGATGGCAGCTCTATGTTTTCTAGTGGATTGGTAGGCAGTAATCCTTTGATATGCATGTATTTCACGAATGTTTTCACAAACGTCAATAGATTCCGTTTTTGAGCAACACACAACGGTTGATTGTCTAAAGCTTTTCTATATTTGTTTAAATAAGCAGCGTAATCATCCATCAAATCAAGATTAATTTGGTCAATATGGGTTACATCGCGCTCAAGGCACCAAAGGAAAAACTTCTTCATACCACCTCGTTTCCCGCGCACAGTATCTGAGCTTTGACCTCTTGCGAGGCAAAGCTCAAAGTAATATCTGGCACAGCGCCAGATACGTTTAGTGGTAGGCTTGTCCATGAACCAATGCTCTCGCCATCGACATACCATAATCTACAAACGATTTTGGTTCAGGCTTTTGCCATTGGACAATTGCCTTATCGCCATTTCGAATGCGGCCAATCCGATACCCATTCGCTGAAACGATATCGCCATGTATATCTACATCGGGAAATACGACACAACCTCTAAATAGTTCGTGCCCGGTAGAACGAACTAAGCCATTTCGTAGCAATGTCCCGCGTATGGACTCTCCCTCTGTAGTCTTCTTCTTGGGTAAGTGAAGACCTAGCGACCTATCCACAAACCCTATCTGCGCATTCTGCTTCTCTCTTATTGAGAGAAGCTGACAATTCGCGACAAACTGCTGCGCTAGTCCATTGCTTCCATAACATCCATGATAATATTCAAAGACTTGTTTTATATGGATGCTATCTAAGGTTAGCTGGCCTAGAACATCAACAAAGGTTAGCTGATTTAAATTAACCATGCTTACCCTCCTTGTTGTGTTTAGAAAGCATGTTTAATGCAATGAGGTCAGGGTCAATCTGAGTATTCACCGCGTCAATTAAACCAACATCATCAACTTGCTTGCACCACTTATCAGGAAGGCTTGAAGAGGATATCAAGAATCCGCCCTTCATAGCCCGTGCGCTCACAAGACTGGCTAGCAGATAGCATTCTAAAGCTGAGAGTTGTGTTAGCTCAAATTCGTAAATAAACAGTACATCTATGCGCTTGAGCGCTGATATGGCTTTCTTTAACGTCTGTTTGGTATGTGCTTCGATTAACTCGAACGTTAACTGCTTCAGCGGAGCACTACGAACACTCAATCCTTGATACATAAATTCAATCGACAGAGCGCACCCTAGCTTAACTTGCTCATCACCATCATTGCCATGAATAAGCACAGAGCGACTCTGCTGAATCCACTTTCCATCACGAATTTGCTGAACCTTGTACCATTTTACGTTCGCGAACCGCTGCCAATCGACATCATCGATGGTGACACCTGTTCTAGGTAACGCAGCCTTGACGATATTCTTCTCGTAACTTTGCTCAATACGATCTAAATAGTAGTTATCGAACAAAGCTGCCAAGCCATCATTTAGCGCTTCCGAATCTATGGTGTTGTCCCCAGTCGTGCGCAAATATGCTGGAATTAAGCGAGGAAAACCTGAGTCTTTTAGCCGCGTTTGGATTTCAGAATTAGTGTACATAATTAGTTGCTCCAGAAAGTTTGGCTTGCTTGGCAGCATAAAATGCGTCAAATGCATCTAGGTAATCGTCATTTTCATAGACTTTGCCATGTAAGAGTTTTTTCAAAGACGTGATGTTCGCTCTGTCTGATTCAAGACAAATAAAACACATTGTGACGAACTCACCACCTAATCCTTCTTCATCGTACTCTTCAAAAAGCCGCTTAATTTCTAAGCACTGACGCCGTGCATAAAAATCAGTATCGCTAAGCCCTTTATCTTCATACTGAGCAATCATCATACGAGCTAAATTTTCGTCTTTTCCTTCAGCCCAACTGACAAAGTACTGCTTATTTTGTGCGAGTAACTTCCGATGCTTCTCTGGCATATGCTCTGGCAAAATCACGTGCTCTGAATCTTTTGGTAGGCGCTGATGGACCCATACAAGCTTATTGCCTAACTTAACGACAATCTTCTGTTTGTGAATTTCAAGTGTGACTTTTTTCCAATAGCATTCTTGAGGAACAGAGTAAAAAACACCATCGACCTTAAAGCTATAATGCTTGCCGATGGACACTTTTTTGACGACAACGTCTGGCTCAAATTCATTGGAATTGCAAGGGCGTGCAACTGGCTTTTCATCGGAATCCAACAGCTCAAAACGTGACACTTTCCTGCCCGATAAATGACGATTGTTGAACTCCTCCATAAACATGTCCAACGCGTCATTCGCTTCTTCTTCTGTCCCCAAGTCAAGCTGCGCAAGCTTCGGATAAATCTCTTCTGTAAAGATTTTTACGCCTTGTTCAGCAGGCTGGTTGTATAAAGGTTTACCGGGTGGGATAAAATCTGCAACAAAGTCATAGTGTGCAATAATCTGTTGGTAACCGTCAGTAATACTGCGGTGACCATCTTTAATTTTAACAAGTGGCGAGGCATTATCACTAACAACGAATATAGGAGTTATGCCACTTTTTTGAATGGCTGAATTGATGCCCTTCATCCAACTTGACTGCTTTTGATTCGAGTATGCTCGAATAACGGTGAACTTGGAGTATGCCCACACAGCAATAAAGAAATATAGGGTAATCCCGCTTTTCAATTCCAAGATTTTTCCAGCGAAATCGATGTGCATAGCACGTCCCGGCTCAAATACTTGCTTGATGCTTAATTCGAGCTTTTTCATCGCCGCCCTAATTCCCTTATAGCAGGCCGAATGGCCAACGGCTTTGTCTCCAAACTTTGCCATGTGTTGGTCAATCAAAATAGAACGTTTATTGGACCCTTTACGGCCTCTAGAGATAGATTTAGCGGCCTCTTCATAATCCATATGAATCTTGCCACTCAGCCTCAAAGCAGCGGCTTGGATGCCAAGAAGTGTTAACACTTCATCAGGCGACTTATTCTTGATGTCTTGCCAATCGACTCCAAGATTTGAACATTTCTCAATATAACGGGCGACAGACTGGTGACTAATACCAACATAGTCTGCAATCTCACGATAGGACCAATTAGTTAAATATATCAGACGAATACATTCGATTATTGAATGAATAGCAATCATAGTTGTATACCTAGTTGTTGAGGCACAACCTGCCCATCAAGTAGCAACTGACTTGCTTTTTCAGGGTAATGAACTAGGATTTAGTCGTCGAATATTCAAAGACAACTAATCAACGGTCTCATGTGTTACCAGCACAGAGGCCGTTTTCATTTGTGTGCCAAATTAAAAATTTAGTTTGACGATTACATTCTATTTTTTCTTTCCACCTCCTTTGTCTTCAATTGCTTGACTAGCCAGATACGCTGCCACATCGGTAACGAGGACGAAATGCCCCCTTCGGCCATGCAGCTTAAAGTGAGCGATTGGGAATGTTTTCCTCATAATCGCTTGTCTAATCGCGGCTGTGGAAGAGTAGTTCAGCGCCTTAGCTAGTTGCTGAAGGTTGAGTATGGGTGTGCCAAACATCTTCAGCAGTGTCTGCTCAATCTCTTTATTTAGTCGTTTTCTTTCTTCGTCGGTCATCTCGAAACGCTCCCAAGCGCAACAGTGCGTAACTCAAAAATTTAGACTAGGATTTTGCGTATGTAATGCGTAAAAAATTCACTAAGCCAACAGTGAAAAACATCAATAAGACATTTGGAAACAAACACTTAATTTTTTGAGAGGCAAAAAGATGACAACGAATCATTTAGTGAACTATTTATTAATTCAGTGATTTGCCCTATGTCAGGTACATATAGTCAGTTCTTAGCGCTTCCTCACGAGTTTCGTAGTGTGATCACGCAATATCGCCTGATGGAATCATTGTATTGGGCTAATCGCTTATCAAAAGAGGAGATGACGCTCCGAAAATTCATTCTTATTAAAGTTGAAAGGTATAGAGAAGACCTTCACCGCAAGCGCTATTTGTTTGATAAGAGAAAGCTTGACCTCATAAGAGATATTGCGACGTTGCCACTAAGTCTAAGAAGTGGATATTGGATACAGAGACTGAAAGGTGAGCCTGTAAATCAGCCTCACAAGCTCTCTCAATTAATTAGGCTAACGAGTGACGTATGCGGCCCTTGTGTCCACCCAGTTTTTAGCCTGCTTAACAACTTCACCCTTCTTGTCACCAGACCTTTCTCGCTGACTACTATCGTTGAAGAAGAGGTAATGGTAAAGAGGCATGTAGGCAGATATCGGTTCTTTGACATACCTTTTTTATGGAAACAAAGCTATGAGCAAAGAAGACATGCTCTTCTTGCTAAACCGTCTTTAGATTCACTTTTGGTATTGTTATTACAGACACTCTTTCAATTGTATTTCTTGAAAAAAAAGCGCCCTTGTGAAATTGAAGAAGTGTTGTGGCAACAATTTCAAACTCTCTTCTGCTATAAGTATCCAGTAAGATACATCGACTTCCTTGCAGACCAAATGACTGAACTTCTTGAGTTCTACTGTCTTGAAACCAATGCCTCCCTCAGAAGCATTTACAGTAGCGGCTATCATGAACAAAGAGCACACTTTGCGAAGCAACAAAACCTTGTTCACCCGAACCTGAATAGAATAGTTTTCAGCCAACAACGCCTCTTAGATAATTTAAACAAATATAAAATGTAATTAACGAGCAAATGCTCGCAGATTTATTTAGGCACAATATATGTTTTAAATGGATGGCATGTTTTGGTCCAGCTTAAATCCAATACTGGTCCACGCTCACTGGAATACGTGGTAAAAAACAGTGGAATATCTAATTATACATTGGACAGCCAATGGTTTCAATTTGGATTTATAAGCCCATAAAATTCTATTTTTTTGAACCAAAAAAGGTGGATTGACTTTGGACCAGAAAAAAGGTTAGAACACATTATTTTAATATAAATTAATTACTTACAAAGTTTTATTATGGGGAGGATAAGAATAACACACCAAGGTGTGAAATACTTTATTTTCATCTTACTGCCTAACTTTGCTTCGAAATATTCTTGGTAAATTCATAGGGAAATACCTAACTTAATTAGTAATCTGTGGAGTTCTCTGTCTGCGACAAGCGCAAAAAAACGAAGCCTCCAGGGAGTCGGTAAAAAAGCGGAATAAAAATGAGTTCCCTGGGAAATGAATGGCGTGGCAAGACTTGTAGATTATCAGCGTGC
>JAXHTT010000191.1:0-6163 GCA_034190055.1 Pseudomonadota bacterium
CTGAACCAACGTATTACAAAGATACAGAAACACTGCCCTACTCAGTTATCAAAACACTGGCTGATAATATAGAAATCAGGCATTACAACCACGCAGTGGGCGTTATGTCTAAGGGAAACGAAGATTCAGGGGCATTTAACTTACTTTTTAACTATATCTCTGGTGAGAACAAGACGAATAGTGACGTTTCTATGACTTCGCCAGTAGAAGTTAGTAAGGGTTCACAAGAAATTGCGATGACTTCACCTGTTGAAGTTTCGTCAGAAACTATGATGTTTTTCTTACCCAGTAAATATGACATGCAAAGTGCACCTACCCCCACTAACGAAAATGTATCTCTTGTTGTCGTGTCGGAAAGAACCGTGGCGGCTATCCGCTATTCAGGCTTTAGTAGCGATAGTGATAAAGAGGAATATACCCGTAGACTGCGCAAAGTATTGGAAGAAAACAATATCAAAACGGCGGGTTCACCTAGCTACATGGGTTACGACTCACCGTTTACTCTGCCTTGGAATAAGCGCCATGAAATTATTATTCCGGTAGAAGCTCTCTAGCTACTTGTACTTACCTCAAAACAAAAACGGCCGCCCTGGGGCGACCGTTTTTTATGCTTTACGCAAACCTAATACTTATTCAAACAATGCCGAATGCAGCTTGCGAACCACGTCATCACTGTCAGTCTCATTAACTAAAAATGATAAGTTGTGCGGGTTAGCGCCAAAGCAAATCATGCGTAAGTTAAAGTCAGATACGGCAGATAGAATCTTGCTTGAAACCCCAATAGCCGTTTGCATGTTGTTTCCTACAACGGTGACAAGGTCGTAACCTTTTTCTACTTTAACGTCACAGATAGTTTCAAGTTCGGCAATGGTCTCTTTATTCAAACGCTGGGCTACAGAGTTCGCGGGGTTATCAAGGGTAAAAGATACTGAAATTTCCGACGTTGTAACCAAATCAACACTTAGCTTGTGCTTGGCGATAATAGCAAATACCTGCTGTAGGAAACCTTGCGCGTACATCATCTTAGGAGTTTTCACTGTTACCATTACTTGCTCTTTACGACGAGTAATTGCACGGTAAGGCGGCTCGTGCTCGCAATCTCGAACAATCCACGTACCGCCCTTTTCAGGCTCTTTGCTTGACCCTACAAACACTTTTATGTCTTTGCGAAGCGCAGGCTCCATAGTTGCAGGATGTAGCACCTTGGCGCCGAAAGTCGCCATTTCCGCCGCTTCCTCAAAGCTCAGTTCAGGCAGCGGGTGAGCAGCGGGAGTAATGCGCGGGTCAGTTGTGTATACCCCGGTTACATCAGTCCAAATCTCACATGCTTCTGCATCAAGTGCTTCTGCAAGTAGCGCAGCCGTAAAATCAGAGCCACCACGACCAAGGGTTGTTGTACGGCCTTCGTCATCTGCACCAACAAAACCTTGTGTAACTACAATAGCGTCTTTGATTTCAGGTGCAAGAAGCTGTTTAGCAAGTTTTCCAATTTCTTCTATCTGAGGCGCGCCTTCACCGAATTCGCTGTCAGTGCGAAGTACTTTGCGAACGTCAAAGTTCATGGTTTTTACGCCTTGCTCTGCAAGTACAGATGAGAACATCAATGATGACATTCGCTCACCCATAGATAGGAGCTGATCTTTTAAATCATCGCGGTGTAATATTTCTTCGTGAAACGCTAAGCTGCGCATTTCTTCTAGCAAATCATTCAGTTTAGGCTCTATTGCATCTTTGTCGTTAAGCTTATTGAGAATAGCGTGCTCTATTTCCACAATGGCTTGGCAAGTTTCTTCAATCTGCTGTTGCGTCATCGGCGTGTGCGCTAAGCTAACAAGGTGATTGGTTACCCCTGCTGATGCACTCACCACCACAATGCGTGTTTTTTCATTACCGGCAACAATTCGGGCGCAGTTTTGCATTACTTCGTAATTCGCTACGCTAGTTCCACCGAACTTAGCTATCGATAAGGCATTTGTCACTATATTTAACTCCAGAATAAAACTAGCTTTTCGCTAGCAGCAACCGCGCTTTGCGCGGTTAATCAATCGTTATTTGGTCGCCTACTTTTATATTATTCTCAGCAAACCACCCTTGGTTCATTTCCAACGCGTAAAGTACCTCTTTCGATGATCCGACCGACTCCAAACTATGGGGAGTGAGAGGTTTTATATCCGTTATTACGCCATTTCTGTCGATAAATGCTACGTCTAGGGGAACAAAGGTGTTTTTCATCCACATGCCCGCAAATTTGGGGCTAGAAAACTTAAAAAACATACCGCAGTCTTCGCACAAGGCTTTGCGAAACATAAGGCCCTGCGCGCGTTGCTCAAAGGTATTGGCATACTCAACTTCATAGTGCTTGCCACCTATCTCCAGTGTAATAGATTCGAAGTCCACTGAATTCAGTGACGATACAGGGTCTACCTGCGCTTTTGCACACCCTAAGGTTAATACAAGTGCAGCAACAATAAAGAAAGATTTTCCCATTAGACATTCCTTTTCGCCATAAAAAAAGCCGGTCACCACTAAGGCAACCGGCTTTGTAGTTTATACACTATTTTAAGCAACATTCAACGTTGGAATAATGCGCGCCTTAGCTTCTTCTTCTGCCTTTTTAAAGCTAGGCATTTTGTCGAAGTTTAAGTAGCGGAATACTTCTCCGGACATTGCATTAATTTTGCTGGCGTATTCCATGTATTCCTCAGCGGTTGGAATGCGGCCCACAATTGCGCCAACCGCAGCAAGCTCCGCTGAGGTTAGATACACATTCGCTCCATCACCTAAACGGTTAGGGAAGTTTCGGGTTGATGTTGAAAGCACGGTTGTGCCTGCATCTACCCGTGCTTGGTTACCCATACAAAGTGAACACCCCGGCATCTCTGTGCGCACGCCTACGCGTCCGTAAATGTTGTAATAACCCTCTTCCATCAGCTGGGCCTTATCCATCTTAGTCGGTGGCGACATCCATAAACGGGTGGGCAGTGTTTTGTTGTATTGCTCAAGTAGCTTACCGGCTGCGCGGAAGTGACCAATGTTTGTCATACATGAGCCAATAAATACCTCGTCTACCTTATCGCCTGCAACGTCAGATAAAGTTTTCGCGTCGTCCGGATCATTAGGGCAGCACACAATTGGCTCTTTAATATCGTTAAGGTCAATTTCGAGAACTTCGGCATATTCAGCATCTGCATCGGCGCGCATTAATTCTGGGTTAGCTAGCCACTCTTCCATTTTCTGCGCGCGGCGCTCTAGGGTACGTGGATCGCCATAACCTTCGTTAATCATCCAGCGAAGCATGGTAATATTTGAACGCAGGTATTCAGCAATCGACTCTTCAGAAAGGTTGATAGTACAACCTGCAGCTGAACGTTCCGCCGACGCATCCGATAACTCAAACGCCTGCTCTACAGTAAGGTTTTCCAACCCTTCGATTTCTAAAATACGGCCAGAGAATGCGTTGATCTTGCCTTTTTTCTCGACCGTTAATAGGCCTTGTTTGATGGCATACAGCGGAATGGCGTGTACTAGGTCGCGTAGCGTAATGCCCGGCTGCATTTCACCCTTAAATCGCACCAATACCGACTCGGGCATATCTAGCGGCATAACGCCAGTAGCCGCAGCGAACGCGACTAGGCCTGAACCTGCAGGGAATGAAATACCCAATGGGAAACGGGTATGCGAGTCACCACCCGTGCCTACTGTGTCTGGCAGCAGCATGCGGTTTAACCAGCTGTGTATAATGCCGTCGCCAGGACGAAGCGATACGCCACCGCGGTTCATTATAAAATCAGGAAGCGTGTGCTGCGTTTCTATATCCACCGGCTTTGGATAAGCAGCCGTGTGACAAAATGATTGCATGGTCAAGTCGGCCGTAAAGCCAAGGCAAGCTAAGTCTTTAAGCTCATCACGTGTCATGGGACCTGTAGTATCCTGCGAACCAACAGTTGTCATTTTAGGCTCGCAGTAGGTGCCAGGGCGAATGCCTTCAACACCACAGGCTTTGCCTACCATTTTCTGCGCAAGCGAGAAACCCGCTCCGCTGTCTTTAGGCTGTTCAGGCGTACGGAATAAATCCGTTGGGCCTAAACCTAGTGTCTCACGCGCTTTTTCGGTAAGACCACGACCAATAATCAGGTTAATACGTCCTCCGGCACGCACCTCATCTAAAATAACTTTCGATTTATAGCTGTATTCGGCAAGTAACTCACCGGTTTCGTGGTTGGTGATTTTGCCTTCAAACGGGTAGATGTCTATTACATCCCCCATGTTCATTTTTTCCACATCGGCTTCAAATACTAATGCGCCTGCGTCTTCCATGGTGTTAAAGAAAATAGGCGCAACTTTTGAACCAATGCACACACCGCCACCGCGCTTATTAGGCACACCCGGCAAGTCTTCACCAAAGAACCACAACACAGAGTTAGTGGCCGACTTACGCGATGAGCCTGTACCTACTACATCACCAACAAAAGCAACGGGATAGCCCTTGCTTTTGACTTCTTCTATTTGCGCCATTGGACCTTTAACGCCTGGCTCCTCTGGCTCTAGCCCTTCGCGAGGCATTTTGTAAGCTGCAAGAGCGTGTAATGGTATATCTGGACGTGACCATGCATCCGGAGCGGGCGACAAATCATCGGTATTGGTTTCACCTGTAACCTTAAATACCGTGTAAGTAATTTTATCGTCCATTAGCTTACGCGATGTAAACCACTCGCCTTCAGCCCACGATTTAATAATATCAGTGGCGTATTCATTACCCGCTTTGTGCTTCTCTTCCACATCGTGATAGGCATCAAACATTAAAAGGGTATGTTTCAGTTCTTTGGCTGCCAATGGCGCAAGGTCTTCATCGTCAAGTAGCTCTACTAACGTCGCAATGTTGTAACCGCCATGCATATTTCCCAGCAATTCAACAGCTTTCTCTTTTGAGATAAGTTCACAACTGTCTTCGCCTTTTGCAATAGCACTTAAGAAACCCGCTTTGACGTAAGCCGCTTCATCAACACCTGGCGGCACACGCTCTGAGAGCAGCTCTAATAGGAATTCTTCTTCACCTGCAGGCGGGCTTTTCAACAAGTCGACAAGGGCTGCTACCTGTTCTGCATTAAGAGGTTTTGGGGGGATATTTTGGGCTGCACGTTCTTCAACGTGATTGCGATAGTCTTGTAACACAGTCTCTTCCTCTAAGTTAGCTTGCGCAATGGGAGTAAACGGTCTTGTACGCACTTGACGCAAGGAGTGTTTAATTAATCATCAACAGTATAACTTCACAGGCTAAGTTTTGAAATTTTTAGCCCCTATTATCCGCTTATAATCGCTATTCATAACATTACTTTTGAACGCCAAAAGCGATTAAAGAGCAATGCATAAAGTGACAAAATCAATTACTGATTAACTACGTTATAGGGTTTTGTATCTTGAAGACAAGGAGGTAGCTTTATGTGAAGGTTATTCAATTGAAGTGCATCGTAAAGGATAGATAACATTTACTTGAAGGCTCGATATTGAGGCTATTTCGCTAGTTAATAACCGTACTATTTTGATAAGTCAAAGACGGGTCTAGTGCGAAGGAAGCTAGCGAATCTTGGCTTACCGTTTTTCGTTACACCGTAATACTTGAAGGTTACCCAGCTACCTACAGCCGGAGGCGCTTGGCGCTCTTTGTTAGAAAATCCCGTTCCCAGTTTAAATCGAATGCCGTCAGATGTTTCTACCAGCAGAGAACCCATCATGCCTTTAAATTTTCCTTTTCCTGGAAGTTGAGCTAACACCTTCGCTTCGGCATCTTCAAAATGTTTTACCTTTAGTAGATTATCACTACGCCCTGTCTGGTAAAATGCGTTCCCATGATGAAGCATCAACCCTTCACCGCCGTTTTTGGTTACTTGTTTAAGTTCTTCTTCAAGCGCGCTTAGAGACAAAAGCTTAAACTGAGGGATCACGGCAAACGTGGGGTTGGGAGTGGCCCTTTTAAGGCTATTAAGCTTATTAAGTCGGCTGTCAAAAGGCTGATCTGCTACAGGCATGTCGAAGGCCATAAACCTAATTTTAGCCCAGCGTTTATCTGATATAGGTGCTGCAGCAATGTCGTCGGCGGTAGGTTCGGCCATAGACAGACGCTTCGCGGCAGAGATCGACTTCCCTTGCGTTAACCTAGAAAGCA
>JAXHTT010000192.1:0-6154 GCA_034190055.1 Pseudomonadota bacterium
TAAATCCCGCTTGAAATAGGTAACGCACATGTGTGGTATAGTCGGAATAGTTGGTAAAACACCCGTAGCTCAGTCACTGTACGACGGTCTAACGGTTATTCAGCACCGTGGGCAGGATGCTGCAGGAATTATGACTATCGACCAAAATATGTTTAATTTGCGCAAAGCGAATGGCTTGGTTCGAGATGTTTTCCATACGCGTCATATGAAGAGGCTGTCCGGCAACATGGGTATTGGCCATGTTCGCTATCCTACCGCGGGTACATCAAGCTCTGCAGAGGCGCAACCGTTTTATGTGAACTCACCGTTTGGTATTGCCTTTGCTCATAACGGCAACCTTACCAACGCCCATGAGCTACAAGAAGAAGTGTTCCGCATTGCACGCCGCCACATCAACACCACCTCAGATTCAGAATTATTGCTTAATATTCTTGCTCACGAACTACAGCAGGTAGCGGGCCTAAGCGTAAGCGCTGAACACATTTTTGAAGTAGTAACAAAAGTCCACAAAAAGATTCGTGGTGCTTACGCAGTCGTTGCCGCTATCATCGGCCAAGGTATTGTTGCGTTTCGTGACCCACACGGCATTCGACCGCTTGCATTGGGTAAGCGTATGAGTGAACTGGGTGAAGAGTGGATGGTAGCATCGGAAAGTGTTGCACTTGATGCTGTTGGCTTCCAGTTTGTTCGCGATGTAATGCCAGGTGAAGCGGTATTTATTACCGAAGAGGGCCAACTGCATACCAGACAGTGTGCAGAGAACCCCGTCACATCACCATGTATCTTCGAGTTCGTTTATTTTGCTCGCCCAGATAGCTTTATCGACGGTATCTCTGTTTATGCGTCTCGCGTAAACATGGGCCGCAAGCTAGGTGAAAAAATTAAGCGTGAATGGGCAGATCTTGATATCGACGTAGTTATTCCTATTCCTGAAACGTCGATGGATGTAGCGCTGCAAATTGCGAACACACTTGAACTGCCTTATCGTCAGGGGTTTGTTAAAAATCGCTATATTGGCAGAACTTTTATCATGCCTGGCCAAACAATGCGTAAAAAGTCAGTGCGTCGTAAACTAAACGCCATCTCTTCTGAATTTAAAGGCAAGAGTGTATTACTTGTTGACGATTCTATTGTGCGCGGTACAACGTCGGGTCAGATTATTGAAATGGCCCGAGAGTCTGGCGCTAAAAAAGTGTATTTTGCGTCGGCGGCACCGGAAATTCGCTTCCCGAATGTATACGGTATTGATATGCCATCAGCTAATGAGTTGATTGCATATGGGCGTGAAATCGATCAAATTGCAGAGCTTATTCAAGCAGACGGTCTGATTTTCCAAGACATTTCCGACTTGGTTGAAGCCGTGCGCGAAGAGAATGATACGATTCAGCGTTTTGAAACATCAGTATTCGACGGTAATTATATCACTGCCGATATTAATCAAGAGTATCTTGAGCGCATTGATATGTCACGGGGTGAGGCGGCAAGAAAAGCACCTGTGGTACAAGCTGAACTGAGTAATCTTGATGTACATAACATTGATGCCGCTGATTAGCACTTTTGAAATAAGTTTATAGTGAACGAAAAAGCCGCTTTCAAAGCGGCTTTTCATTATCCTATTTTGTGTTGAGCTAAGGCGTTAGTGCACGAACACTGGTCCGCCAGTTAACCCCCACACTAATACCGAACCTGTCATTAGAATAACCAGTAAAACCAGCCCGCACGTGACTACCGAACTTGAGTAAATGAAGCCTTTGTCTTCTGGCATGTGCATCAAAATAGGTACGCCGGAATAGAGTAAATAAACCGAGTAGCTAATACCCACTAGCAGTGCCGTCATAACAACCCATAATTCAGGATAAAGACCAGCAAAGCCAACCATGAACAATGGTGTTGCAGTGTAAGCCGCAAGTTCTAGTGACTGTGTATACGTTGGCGTTGCATCGAACGCTTTAGCCAACTCATGAATTAACACTGCCAGAGCTACAACACCGGCAATTAAGCCAAAGTACATGCCGATACCCATCATAATGGCGGTATTCTCGCTGAGTCGTATTATGTCTCCAGCACCAATACTCCACCCTGTATGCGCACTAGAATAATAGGCTACAAGGGAGGGGATAAGTGCAATAAAAGCAATATGGGTAAGCGCGTAAAAATAGGTTTCGTGCTTGGTATCAATGGTTTGCCATTCTTCTCTTGGGTGGGTGTAAATTCCAATCAGATGATTCAAAATCATAAAGTCCTGCCTTATTCACCAACGTTATTATTTTAAAGAATATTGTTGTGAGGCAGGGTAAACACACGGACAAACCGTAAAATCAGAGAACACGAACACGACGCAAAGCGTCAAACACTGCCATTAACAATATGTTTACATGTTGAGTGTGCAGCAGAAAGGCAAAGCCGTCAATATAAATTGCTTAATTTATAGACGGCTATAAGTATTAGTTAAATTGAGGGGCGCCAGAATGAAAACGCAGTTCCTCGTCGTCACTTTCAATAAGTGATTTTTCGACGCTTCCGAAGTGGGCGATGCGCTCTGATATATCGGATTTAGCGATTTGCTCGGCAAGAGTAAGGTAATCTTCAAAATGTCTGGCTTCTGAACGTAGCAAAGATACATAAAATTTGCCTAAAGCCTCGGAAACATACGGCGCGAGTTTGGCAAAACGCTCGCAAGAGCGGGCTTCAATGTAAGCGCCACAAATTAGCTTATCAACAAGCTTTTCAGGCTCGTAAGTGCGTACGTGACGTAGCAGTCCATTGGCATAACGGCTTGATGTCACCGATTTATATTCAAAGCCTAACTCGTGCATAATTTCTAGCACTTGGTAAAAATGGTGAAGCTCTTCTTTAATCAGCATCACCATTTTATCTAACATGTCTTTTTTAAACGGATCTAAACCTTCAACATTAAATACGTTTTTAGACAGGTGCTTAGTATTTAACGAATGCCAATCGCCCTCATGGCGGTAGGTGAAGTCTTCATAGGGCTTCAGCCAACCAAGCAATACTTTGCTGGTTTCCTCATCAGCCACATAGCGACGAAGTAAATACATAGCGGACTGCGCCGCTTTAAGCTCGCAAATTAGGTGATCGGTAAGAATAACCCGTAGATTTTCTTCTTTCTGCGCTTCATCTATCCACGACTGTGGCGTCTCGCAATGTAAAAAATCATTGACGGGTAAAAGCAAAGACGTGACTTCAGAAGAAGATATTACAGACATGTTGAAACTCGGTTTTAAGTGCTACGATTTTTCAGTTACATTTGAATTTGTCATACTTTTTACTTCAATGTCGACAAGGCAGTTGTGCGCGTCTTAGACTGATGCTATCCAAATTCGATGCTTCTGAACTGAGCGCTGATTTTACTTGATACACATAAGCCGTTACAACTTAAAATCGAGGACTCTAAATTACAAAATGAACTACCTTGCTCACCTTTTTCTGGCACGCCCCACTGCCGATTCCCATTTTGGCAACTTACTTGGCGATTTTAGGCGTGGCGTTGATATAAACACATATGGAAAAGCTGTGCAGCTGGGTCTTAAAAATCATTACGAAGTGGACAAGTTCACAGATACTCATAAGAACGTCGTGGCTGCGAAATCGCTGTTCGATAAAAGTCGCAGGCGATTTGCGCCCGTGGCCCTGGATATCTACTTCGACCACTTGCTGATAAAACATTGGTCGACGTTCACGTCGCATAGCTTTGACGACTTTCGAGAACAAAGCTTTTCCTTGTTAGAACAGAGATTGCCCATTATGCCAAGAGCAATGCAGCATAGCATAGGGCACATGATTACCCACGACTGGTTTGAAGACTATGCCAAAGAAGAAGGCATTGCTAGGGCCATTTCGGTCGTTGCTAAACGAATTCGGTTTGCGAACACTTTTCATAATGCAGTAGACGATATAAGTGCGAATCAAAAGGAAATAGAGGAAGGGTTTTTAGCGTTTTTCCCAGACCTCATCGCTCATATAAAAGACAAAAGCCCAGAAAATAGCAATAATACATAGCCACGTTACAAGACGCGTATCGAAGAAATTGGTAGTTCTATCGTTGATTACTCAGCTCGCTTATTAACAGCGGTATAGTCTTAGATTAAGGTGCAACAATGGCCTGTATGAAAAACAGGTTGGCTTGCGCTTAACAAATACAAAACGAAAAACTAACGACACACAAAAGACGAACAAATGAAAAATACTTACCCTTCAGCTAGAAACACAGGAGCCCGGTTATTTAGCCAGGTTCACTCCAAATACAAATCACATGTTCACCATTTACTAGCAAGTTCTGAGGCAAACCACCGGCCATTAGCGTGGCTAATGGCAGTCATGATTGCTTTTGTCAGTTTAACAGCTAGTGCTTTAGCCCAAGAAGAAAGTTCGGCCTCGCACGCTCGTGCGGTAAAAATTGATAGTAGTGTAGTAACGGAGCATGAAACCAAAATCTTGGGAAAACGCGTAAAGTACAGCGCGACGACAGGTACTCAGCCGGTTTGGAACAGTAAAGACGAAGCGGTTGCCACTTTGTTTTATACGTATTACCAGCGAACCGATGTGAAAGAAAATACCAAGCGCCCGCTTATCATTTCTTTCAACGGTGGTCCGGGCTCAGCGTCGGTATGGATGCATGTGGCATACACAGGCCCACGTATTCTTAATATTGATGACGAAGGTTACCCTGTTCAGCCCTATGGCGTCCAAACCAACCCTTACTCTATTTTAGACGTTGCTGATATTGTATTTGTTAACCCAGTAAACACCGGCTACAGCCGTGTTCTGCCAAAAGCTGATGGCAGCATGCCGTCGCAAGATGAACAAAAGAAAATGTTCTTTGGCGTAAACGCGGATATTAGCTACTTGGCCGACTGGGTGAATACCTTTGTAACACGTAATAATCGCTGGCGTTCGCCTAAGTATCTTATTGGCGAAAGTTACGGTACTACGCGTGTTTCGGGCTTAGCACTAGAGCTTCAAAATCGCCAGTGGATGTATTTAAATGGCGTAGTATTAGTATCACCAACTGACATTGGTATTGAGCGCAACGGGCCAGTAAAAGCCGCCAATAGACTGCCTTATTTTGCCGCAGCAGCTTGGTATCACAATAAGCTAGACCCAGAACTACAAAATAAAGACCTAACTGATTTGTTGCCCGAAGTAGAAGATTTCACCATCAACAAGCTTATTCCGGCACTTGCTAAAGGTGGCTTTATTAGTGATACAGAAAAGCGTGATGTGCTAAAACAAATGGCGCGCTACTCTGGTTTAAGTGAAGCGTCTATCGCGCAAAACAACCTAGATGTAAGCACAGCTTTTTTCTGGAAAGATTTATTGCGAGATGAAGGGAAAACCCTTGGCCGTTTAGATAGTCGCTATTTAGGCATAGACGCTAAGCAAAGTGGTGACCGCCCTGACTATTGGGCCGAACTGACCTCATGGCTACACTCCTTCACGCCTGCCATTAATTACTATCTGCGTGAAGAGTTAAATTATAAAACCGATATTAAGTACAATATGTTCGGAAACGTGCATCCGTGGGATAGAAGTAATAATAAAACGGGGCAGAATTTGCGATTGGCGATGGCGCAAAACCCCTATTTAAATGTAATGATTCAAGCAGGTTATTACGATGGTGCAACGAATTACTTCGATGCTAAATATACCATGTGGCAGCTTGATCAAAGTGGCACTCTAAAAGATCGTTTAAGCTTCAAAGGTTATCGCAGCGGACACATGATGTACCTGCGTCGCGATGACTTGAAACAGTCTAACCAAGACCTACGTGAATTCATTAAAGCAAGCACACCGAGTAAAGGTGCGCCTGCGATGTATAAGAGATAGTCAGAGGTGAACACCTGCTTTTTTGAGCTGCGCTAAACATTCGGCGCAGCGCGCTTTTAACATATCTCTTAATAGCCTAACCGCTGGCGTAATAGACTGGCGGCTTGGGCAAATTAGCCAAAGTTGCGTGGGTTTGGCTTGGTAGTCTGGCAACAAGGTAACAAGCCGACCATTTATAATATCGTCGCAGGTATCTAAACTTGATTTAACGGCTACTCCCTTACCCGCAACGGCCCATCGCCTAACTATTTCACCGTCGTTTGCTGTTCTATTACCCTGCATCTTTATCTTCAAAGGTTTTCCATCA
>JAXHTT010000193.1:0-5997 GCA_034190055.1 Pseudomonadota bacterium
TAAGTTTTAGAAAGAACTGTAGTGATAGCTGCAGTTAGGGTAGTTTTACCGTGGTCAACGTGGCCGATTGTACCCACGTTTACGTGGGGTTTCGTACGTTCAAACTTTTCTTTTGCCATTTCTATTATCCCAGCAAAGTTACATTAAAAAATTTAGAAATTTTACATGAGCTGGGGAGAAATAAACTGGTGCTGATAGGCAGATTTGAACTGCCGACCTCACCCTTACCAAGGGTGCGCTCTACCAACTGAGCTATATCAGCACTGATTTGGAGCGGGCAGCGGGAATCGAACCCGCATCATCAGCTTGGAAGGCTGAGGTAATAGCCATTATACGATGCCCGCAATCCTAATTCTCTGGCCACCTCATAGAGAAAGTGGTGGAGGGGGCAGGATTCGAACCTGCGAAGGCTGAGCCGGCAGATTTACAGTCTGCTCCCGTTGACCGCTTGGGTACCCCTCCAGATTGATGGTGCCGACTGCCGGAATCGAACTGGCGACCTACTGATTACAAGTCAGTTGCTCTACCAACTGAGCTAAGTCGGCACTACATCAAGTGGGTGCGCATTCTAGAGTATTGTTTAACTCTGTGCAAGTGTCTTTTTGAAAATTTTTCAATTTTCTTTTTTGACCAATTTTTCAACTAATCAAAAACTTACGTCGATGTTCACTTTAGAAGTTCACTTCGAGCGTAGCGGGCAAGACCCTGCATCACCAAATGAGCGAGGCGCATGTTATCAGCAGATTTTAAGAATGCAAACACTTTTTTGTCTCCACCCCCTAAAATTATATCAAAATCGGTTTGTTTGCTTGATATGTAATCAATCGCGCTCAAATAAACACCATATAGTGCCGCATGACACCCTGATGCCACACAATCTTCAGTATCGGTTCCTACGCCAAAGGTGGTCGGAATTTCATCATTCGCGTACACTTTTTTAGTAGAAGCGACCAATGCATTACGCATAACTTGAAAACCAGGCACTATCCAACCGCCTAAATGTTGACCATCTACGACAAAATCCACCGTTATTGCTGTACCAACATCAATAACAAAAAATGCTTTTTTCGATTTTTCTGCAGCGCACACCATGGCAAGCCATCTATCAACGCCCATTTTTTGAACATTGTCGTAACTATTTTTTATGCCGAAGGCTTCTTTCTCTGTATGTTTTTCTACAAAAATAATATTTCGTTCATCGCACATGGTGGATATTTCATCAACCAGCTCCTGGTTTCTCACAGAAGCTATATATAAATGAGAAATTTTTTTCTGAGAATCGATAAAAGAGAAAAGAGAATTGGCATCTTCACATGCATTAGGCTCTTCTTCTGAATGACAAAGCAGTGAATATTTTATTCGGGTGTTACCGATATCCACTAATATGACGTGGTTTTCTTCAATGTTGTTCATATTTTAGGTTTCAATTGCAAAGCAATGCGTAAAACGAGCAGGTAAAATGTTTTATAAAAAGCATAACGGCAAACTACAAAGCACTTTTACTGCAAGAGCTTTTGAAATACACCTGCTCAGCTATGAAATAAAGCGTTAATTGCCTCTAAGGCTAACTTCACCACCGTGGAATCGGGTAATGCCATCTTGGGTTTCAACAAGAAGTGCGCCGCTCGCGTCTACTCCTCTATCAATTCCGGAGAAACGCTTCTCGCCCATCTGTAAAACAATGCGTTTATCTGCGTATAAGTCGAGCGCTTCCCAGTAAGCCGTAAATGGTCCGAACCCTTGTTGGGTGAATTTGGGCAGATAAAACCACAGAGATTTTATTATTTCTGCTGCTAGCGCATTTCTATCAGGGATAGTGCCTAAATAAGAAGCAAGATCGCTATGAGGCTGACCAACATCATATTGATTATCGGGAACACAAACATTTAAACCTATGCCGATAACACTATGCGCCGTTGCACCTATCTGCCCTTCTACCTCAATAAGTACACCAGCCAGCTTTTTACCCTGCAGATAAATATCATTCGGCCATTTTAATTCAGCATCTTCGACACCAAACTCCTTAAGCGCATCGCAAACAGCTAGACCTACTAATAAAGAAAGCCCGGCCATACTCTGATAGCCATCAGGAAAAGACCAATACATAGAAAAAGTTAAGCTGCCGCCAACTGGAGCTAACCATGAACGACCGTGTCGCCCTCGCCCATCGGTTTGAATTTCGGCAAAAACAACATCGCCATTTTCAAGATCTTCTCGTTTGCTCGCAATACGCTTTTTCATTTCTGTATTGGTGGAAGGTAAAACCGACTCCACATCAATAACCGCTCGTTTTGTATTGCCTAAATGACGTTTAATGCTGTCAGCGCTTAACAATGGAAAACCTCGTTCTAATCGGTAGCCTTTACCTTTTACTTTAAATACATCTAAACCCCAATCGGCAAGTTGGGAAATATGACCCGCTACTGCGGTACGTGAAAGTCCAACTTGCTGAGCAATGGTTTCACCTGAATGGAACTGACCGTCAGACAACAAAGCGAGTATATGTTTTCTTATAGCTTTTGATGCTTGTCTCATAGCGAAATAAGTCCTTTGTTTCCTAATAAGCGTACTTCGGGTTCCAGCTGTATGCCAAATTTATCCTGTACGCTTGCTATGATATTTTTCGCCATGGTAATTACATCGCTTCCGGTGGCGCCACCTATGTTAGTAAGTACCAATGGCTGTGTAGGGTGGCAACGTACTTTGTTCAACGTTTTGCCTTTAAAACCTGCTTGGTCAATTAGCCAAGCAGCAGGGATTTTTATTTGTTCTTGTTCGTTTCCAGCATTTTCGGTTACAACAAAATGCGGTACTGACTTATATTCTTGCGCCATCGCTTCGTAGACTGCTTTTGAGACAACGGGATTTTTGAAAAAGCTACCTGCATTACCTAATTCACTGGGATCTGGCAGTTTGCTTTTTCTAATTTCAATTACCTTACTATACACCTTTTCTGGTGTTGGTTCGGTGAGTGCAGCTAGTTCGCCATAACTTATTTTGAGCTCGTATTGCTTAGGTAGTTTAAAGTTTACATGAGTGATAAGTACTTTATTGGCTAGTGCATGTTTGAACACACTATCTCTATAACCGAACTGACAGTCTTCATTGCTTAGCAGCACCTGTTCGCCGGTTTCAAGAAATACACATTCCACCTTTTCGATTAACGAATTAACCTCTACACCATAGGCTCCAATATTCTGAATAGGACAAGCGCCTACCGAACCAGGTATTAACGCTAAGTTCTCAAACCCATACCACTTCTCTTTCATACAGAGAGTTACAAAGTCATGCCAGTTTTCGCCTGCTCCTACCCGTAAATAGTGATGGCTTTCAGTATCGAAGTGACTAATGCCTTTTATTTCGTTTACCAGGATCGTACCGTCAAAATCATCGGTAAAAATCGAGTTGCTTCCACCACCTAATATATAAATAGATTTGTTGGTTTCATTTTTATAGGTATTAAAGGTAGATAGAAATGAAGCAACATCGGTAAACGATTGGATAGAATCACACGACGCTGAAAGGCCAAATGTGCTGTAAGCTTGTAGTGAAGGCATAGAATTTTACGAACTGCGAACAATCCGCTAATGGTAGGGTAACGACGCGTCAAATAAAAGCGCAAACATGCAAATAACTTAGCTACTATGCTGTAAGTTTTTTGCCCCTAAAGATATTTATATCGCTACCACGCTATTCAGAGTAGCGTTTCTTTAAAAGTCGTACTTAGTAACGCCTTAGTTCTGTTTTTCTCATAGGCATTTTATCAATCGTGCTATAAATAAGCTCACTATCGAAGGTGTCATATTTAGCTTTTATTGTACTATCTAGCCCTATAAGCGTTACTTTAGTTTTTGGGTTTAGCTTACCAAGAGAGATATGACATTTAGGGTAACCAGAAACAATAACAGGTTGTTGTTCTACTATACCTATCACTACTAGCTTCCTTTCAGTGAGAGCGACATTTTCATATTCAGCAAATGCATAAAGATCGTCCAGTTCACCCTTGCTTTGCGCATTGTAGATTAAAACCCTGTTTTTCCAAGCAAGTTCCCCCAGAGCAATCTTACAATGGGTCTTAGCGCTATTTGCAAATGCAAAGGCGGAGTAGAACCCCGTGAGTAGTATAAAAATAGTAAAGTAGATAATTTTCATACTTATATTTACTAGTGAACTACCGATTTAGCACAAAATGTTGGGTCAGAGTACATTTTCCTTAGGACGGCAAAATTAAATTCGCTCGTATCGAAACACCAAGAAGCTCGTTCCCCTGGCGTAATGGTGTTTGGCTTACATTGGTAAAACCTAATTCAGACATAGACATTAATAGACCGTCTATTCGATCACTGTCTAATGCAACTGAAAGTAAATTATCTAGTCGTTTAGCAAGTGTTTTCATTTCGCAGCGGAAGTTTTTGAGTTTGTTCTTTCGCGACTTAAAGTCGATCGACGAAGAAGACATTGTATTTTTAAGCAGATCTGGAAACCCAGTTCCGTATAAGCCGAATTTATTAGAATGAGATAACTGTTGTATTTGCGTATTCAACGAATGACGGTACTTTTCAGCAACGGGGTTATTTTTACCAGTCTTGTGAATAGAATTAACCAACATGGATAACAGATCGAAAGGGCCGTTTTTTACCATAACTTCATCCACGGCCTGGCGAATTAATACATTGGGCTTAACAATTACCGAATCTTTATGATGTATTACAAAGCAAACCTTCCCGCCTAATTTCAGAGTGCGTGATAGTTCTTCTAAAACTTTACCCATATCTGTATATTCAAAGCCAAATTGTGAAATAGCAATATCTATAGTATGGCTTTCTAACGGCAGGGTTTCTGCTCGCGTATTCTGGTAGAAGCGTACCCTCTCTTGCAACAAGTGCTTAGGAATACTCAGTTTAGCGGCATCTACACCTATAAAGTTGGGTTGAGTGTAATTGAACTTGTTTAGCGCCAAGTCTGTAAGCGCGCCGTTACCGCAACCTATATCTACTATATTGCAATGTGAGTGATTGTAGTCACGAAGAAATTCTCGCCAAAACGAAGCAATTTCTCCCGAATAGTTATCTTTACTGGATTGCGCAAAAGAACTTAGATGACCCACTTTCCAATAGTCAGACCAATAATCACTCATGTGGTACCCGCCCTTTTACTTCTAATTTAAAAATATTGAACTCGACGAGCAGTCGAGTATAGATAAGCTAAAGCACAGCTTAAAAGTATTTTAAATAATTTTTTATTAATTAATGAACGCATTCCGTTACAGAAACAGCGTATTGGCGAGGAAAGATTGAGAATAGTTTAAACAATGGGGTCAGAGTACATTTTTCCTTTGAATAAAAGCGAGAGTATATTTCTTTGAATATTCGGTTTTGGTGATAAGCTTATAACCGCGTTCCTATCTTGATAGTAAAAAAGTACTTCGACCCCATTTTGATGTGTGTTGGTACGCTGGGAATAAAGTACTCTGACCCTTTTTTGAGGTGTTGCTGGGAGAGGAATGGGATTAATGTACTCTGACCCCATTTTTTTCTTTGCTGCAGAAAGCAAAAAACCCGCCGTTAGGCGGGTTCTTCTTAATGGGACCTGGCAGTGTCCTACTCTCACATGGGGAAACCCCACACTACCATCGGCGCTAATACGTTTCACTTCTGAGTTCGGAATGGAGTCAGGTGGTACCGTATCGCTATGGCTGCCAGGAAAAACTGGTAACAATTTGGGAAAGATAATATCAATTCAATCAGTGAGTAACTACTTTTCACTCTACTTGCTGCTCATGTTTCAGAGCTTAGCTTGTCTACAACACTCAAAAGCCTAAAGCTTTTTGGGCGTTGTATGGTTAAGCCTCTCGGGCAATTAGTACAGGTTAGCTTAACGCCTTACAACGCTTCCACACCCTGCCTATCAACGTCATCGTCTATAACAACCCTTCCAGAACTTAAAGTTCAGGGATGACTCATCTTTGGGCCGGCTTCCCGCTTAGATGCTTTCAGC
>JAXHTT010000194.1:0-5986 GCA_034190055.1 Pseudomonadota bacterium
ATCGGGGTCTTCAAGGGCAATATTACCTTCAGTACCACAGTGAAAATGGCCGTTACCTTTATAAAAAACATTGAAAGGCACCATGCCTGCAATTACGCATTGTTTTATGTGCTGGCGAAGCAGGTGCGTATTACCCACTCCGTTTTGAAGACTGACTACGACTGCTGATTGCTTTGCATACTGATTGATTATCGCAGCAGCCTGCTCGGTATCTTGGCTTTTAACACAAAGCAAAATGATGTCAGCATGAACTAAACTATCGTTCTCAATTGAAAAAGCTATATGCTCAGGCTTTGTTAGCTGCTCACGCCCTTGCCAATCCGTTACTTTGAGACCATTGGCTGTAATATCATCATATAAACGCTGACGGCCAATGAGGGTAAGCGCATTAGAAGCGCTTAATGTGGGGTCGGAGGCTAACAGGCAGCCCGCTACATAACATCCAATACTTCCCGCACCTAACACGGCAATTTTCATTATTGACTCCCAATGAAAGTTTAGCTTTCAACACCTTGTTAGACTGCGATTAAACGACCAAAATGTAAACACAAAAGTTACAATAAAATAACAAAAAGTGTTTCAGTATCAGTTATTTCCTATCAGTCCGATTTATTCTTTCAATTTTCTCCGGCGTCGTGATCTCCCTACAATTAGACCAAGTAGTCAATTTATAGTCATGGTCAAATAGAGGGTTATCATGTCGGGTCAACAATCTGCTCTTTCTCTCGCTTATTCAAAAGCACACAATGCTGAAATGTCGAACAATGGCAAAGTTGCCTTGGTTGCGGAAGGTGGTGGACAGCGAGGAATTTTCACGGCAGGCGTACTCGATACATGGTTAGACGCCGGACACGACCCTTTCGATATTCTTATCGGCACATCAGCTGGTTCACAGAACTTAACGAGCTTTGTGGCGCGTCAAAAAGGCTATGCAAAGCGTCTTATTCGCGGCTTAACTCGACACAAACGCTTTTTTCAAATGGGCCGCGGTTTAATGGGCAAACATATTGTCGATTTAGACTGGTACTTTGATAAAACCCAAGAAGCGAACCGTTTGCTAGATTTAGATACCGCTAAAAGCAATGTGACAAAAAGAGAAATACTGTTTACGGCTACAAACTCAAGAAACAGGAAAGCTTATTTCTTGAATCCAATGAAAAGCCAAAACAACTGGGTTGAGTTGATTAAAGCGTCGAGCGCACTGCCCTTGCTTTACAAACAAGGCGTTCCGCTTCACACTGAAATTGAAGCCAAGCAAGCTGCCAATACCGACTTTTATTTAGATGGTGGATTAGCCGCGCCATTACCCGTAACCGAAGCTTATAACCGTGGCGCTACAAAAATAGTAGTGATAAGAACCGTAGATAAAGGTTTTCAGGCACAGTCACCTTGGCTACAAAAACTAAGCGCAGTGATGTGTGCAACAGGCACCTGCCCAAAAACCATCGACTATTTACTGCAACACGAACACGCGTATCAAAAAGAATTAGCGTTTATTGAAAATCCACCTGAAGGGGTTGAGGTAGTTCAAATTTTTGCACCTAACAAACTGCAAAGTAAGCTGTTGGGCAGCACTGATGCGCAGCTTCGCCACGATTACAATCTTGGCAAAAAGGCTGGTATCGCTTTTCTAGAAGCAGAAAGCGCATCAAAGTCTCAATTTGAAAGCGAAACTGTTGCGGTACTTACCAAAGAGAACGAAGCCGAAACATTAGGCAGCGATAATATTCGTGTTGCGAAAAATATTGAAGAGATCAAAGGTAAAAAGGCGAAAGTAAAACGACCTTTACTTACATTGCCCTTCCCTGCTCGTTTAAAACAGAATATGAGTGCGCAAAAAGAAGATAAGCGAATGACGGCATAATCGCTGTTTTATTTAGCTATGGGGCAGCGACACTGCCCAGTCCTCAAGATTTTCATACACGCACGCTGCTTTAGAAAAATCGTGATTAGCCGACAAGGGTGTGGGTATAGCCGCTGTTTTAATTCCTGCGCTAACGGCAGCTTGTAGACCAAATTCGGTATCTTCGACAGCCATAACTTCATGTGGTGCCAACTGCATTTGGGATAGGGCTGCTAGATAGCAATCAGGTGACGGTTTACCTTTAACTACGTCATCAGAAGAAACGACACACTCAACAATATCTTCTAAACCATAGAAAGACACTGTCTTCTCAACCGCTAAACGGGCGCCTCCCGTTACTATAGCTACACGCAAGTTATGTGATTTACAAAGCATAAGGGCTTCTTTTGCACCACGCATTAACGGAAATGCTTTGCGCTGTAAAAACTTTAGTGTCAGCGCCCTTCTCTTCTTGAATAGCTCCTCGGGCGTTAAAGCAAGCGAAAAATCTCGAATGATATCGCTAGCATTGTTCATTACTGAGATACCAGCCATACGCGTGTGGTAATAATCGAATGTTAGTTCTTTGCCCATATCCGCAAGCATGGTTTTCCATAACTCGAAATGCGTCACTTCTGAGTCGATTAGCGTACCGTCGTGGTCGAAGAAAATGGCTTTCACGGTAAACACCGTAAAACTAACTTAAATGACATGGAAAATAACCTAGTGGATATGTGTAAACGGTTTTTACTGCACGACAAAGTGTAAGCAATTGAAAAATATAGAAAATAAATACGAATAAAAACTAGCCACCTTGACAGCAAATAGAAAAGTATTTATAAAACGCTTTTTCACTATTTCATCAAGTAAATCATGTCAGAATTATCAACACCTGTAAAACAAACCGAAGCACACAAACTTATCGAAGGCCTATTAAAATCTAGCGATCCAACTGCCGAGCTAGATAAAATTTCTGAAGAGTACAACATCGCAAATTGGGGCCAAACTAATGCTGTTTCTGCCGACCTTTACGATGCCGTACGCGACTTACTTGGCAAAGGTGTAGTGACAGGTAACGACCTTGTAGCGGGCAAAGACACAATGGACCCAATTGTACATAAAGTACAAGCGGAAACAGAAACGCTTATCGCTAACCCAAGCGAAGCAGACGCTGATCGCGTTCAATCCTTTGTACTTGGCTTCCTACGCACGTTCGTGAGCCAATTACTTCACCCAGGTACAAAGAAAGCGATTTACGCGAAAAAGCTGCCTGATCTAATTAAAGTTCACCAGCAGGTTGCTAAGTAATTATCTGCTGCCAGCATTTGAGGTAAGAGTCCATTGGCTTTAGCATAAAAAGTGCTGCAACTGTAGATGTCAGAGAAGTATGTCAATTAAGTGGGATCCAATAATATTTGGCGGGAATAAGTGGGAAGCCTTGTACTGCAAGGGGTTGGGCCAATTTTCAAGCGCCAAAATAAATTAGCACTTCGACAGAGTAGTTTGGCGAAAGTTAGAGAATGTCTGAAAACTAAGGTGCAGTTTGGCAACTAACAATTTGGAACTGCTACCAACATAGACTAATTACGTTAAGACTAGTTTAAATAAGGCCTCACGAGATGGTTAGTCAATGTAATGTGAGGCAATTAGAAACAATCTATATCGCACTTTCTAAATTGTAAGTGCGATCCTCAAATAGCGCGTTTTTATGTTTAAGTGCGATCCAAAAAAGCGTTTAAAAGACATTTAAAAGGTATTAGAAGCTTCAGTGACTCTACCAACAATATTGAGTAGCTCTCTGTAATCCTCGTTAAATGCCAACGGAATGAACTCATCGTTCTCTGCTTGCAGAATGAGCTCCCCTAAGAGGGATTTATGGACCTTTCGACATGTGAAATTATCTTCGATTTTAAAGCAATAGATATGACCAGGATGTAAGGCTTTATCGCTCTCATCTATTCGGCACCGAGCGCCTTTTTGAATATGGGGCTCCATGGCATTATCATCGATGATAATGAATTGTTTTTCTTTATAGTTTGCAGTTCCTTGTACAAGTGAGATTGCATTTTCAATTTCTACTAAGTCAGCAACACCTTTTAGAACAACCCTGGTTCGCGCCTCGACGAGCTCTCTAAAGCTGAACCCAGTCGCTTTGTGTAGCAAATACAGATAATCAACGTCTGGTAGCCGATCTTTCTCGTAGGACTTGAGCGTATTTTCATGCCACTGGTGGTAACGCCTCGCAAACTCCTTTCTGCTCATTTTTTCTTCACGAATGCTTTTTATCAAACTGCAAAATTCGTTCACGTTCATAAAAAGTCCAACTTTTTGTTTTTAGTTTTCAAAGGCATAAAGAGATCGAGACACTTTTATATCTCCATAGTCTTTACATGAGACATTTTTGTGTCCTATGATTCAAAAAAAGCAACACTAAATGGATCTAAAAATGTACCAAAAAGATTGGCACCCGGCAGATATCGTCGCTGCAGTACGTAAAAAAGAGCTCACTTTAAAAGAGCTCTCCATTCAAAACGGTTTAGCGGCAAGGGCGTGTAGCACGGCAATGCACAGACCCTATGCAAAACCTGAAGCTGTTATAGCAAAGGCGCTGGGGCTTCACCCGAAAGAAATTTGGCCCTCTCGTTACCATGCTAACGGCACACGTCGCAGATTCCTGCATAGCAAGATTGTAGCAAAGGACGCTGTAAAAGAAACTCGCGGCGTCAAAAGCGCATAAGACACATTTATGTCTCATAATAATTAGAGAACCCCTTATGAAACTATTTACTGCCAAGGAAATCGCTGAAGCTCTCAATATTGCTAAGCGCAATGTTAGCTTGCGAGCTAAAAATGAGGACTGGCCATTCCAACTACTCGCTGGTTTGGGGGGCAGAGTTCCCCACTACCTTTTCGAAGGCCTTCCTGAGGAAGTGGCTAATGCAGTTGAGAAGAAATTTCACCCCAGCTCTCTGGCGGCAAAGGCCAAAAACAAGAAGACAGTTGAAAGCACCATTAGTGAAGTAGAAAAGAGCATTACCCTAGATGCGAGAAAGAGTGGCTTATTAGATGCTTCATACCAGGATGAGAACGCTAAGCGCGCTAGCACTTCTCTTTTCATATTAAAACTGGCTCAAAGCTTTGCTGCTGAAATGAGCAGCAAAGTCTCAGCATGGAACACTTTTATTGGGCTATATAACAACCGAGAACTTGACATAAATGAAGTTCATTATCGCATTAAGCCAAGCCTAAGTTACCGCACGCTTCTTCGTTGGGAAAAAAGCTACGAAAAGCACGGTTTCCAAGGGTTAGTTACAGGTTATGGAAAAACCAAGGGCAAAAGCATTATTGAAACCACGTCCGAAATGAAGCGGTATTCTGTTGCGTTGATCCATCAGTTTCCACACATAAAGGGCCAGCGCTTATCTGAACTTCTTAAGATGGAGTTTGAAGGAAAATACTCAACGCCTTCACCATCGACTTGCAGAGATTGGCTACGTAAATGGAAAGATGAAAACAAAACCACTTTTCTGTCTCTTATGGATGCCAGTGGCTGGCAGAACAAACACATGGCAGCGTTCGGCAGCCGCAGTGCAGGTGTTGAGCGCATCAACCAACTTTGGGAATTTGATAGCACACCAGCCGACGTAATGCTTACCGATGGTAGATACTCAATTATTGGTGTAATTGATGTATTTACACGACGTGTAAAAGTCGTTTTAAAGCCTACATCGAATGCCGAAGGTATTGCACTTTTAATTCGCAATACGATCCTTGATTGGGGTATTCCAGAAGTCGCTCGAACGGATAATGGAGCTGACTATTGCTCTGCGCATATCTTCGCGATATGGGATGCGCTTGGAATACACAACCAAATTACCAATCCTTACAGCGGCTGGGAAAAACCTTTCATAGAGCGTTTCTTTAGAACGTTTAGCCATGGTATTGCCGAGATGCTATCGGGCTACATCGGTCATAACGTTAGTGATCGTGAAAAGATAAATGCTCGCCTTACATTTGCTCAGCGCTTAATAGAGCGACGAGAGAAAGGCGCAGATAAAGTCGCACTTGATGTATCCATCTCATCAACTGACTTCGAAAAGTTCATTAACTCTTGGCTTGATTACCACTACGACCACACCGAGC
>JAXHTT010000195.1:0-5906 GCA_034190055.1 Pseudomonadota bacterium
TGTGTTAAGCACATCAAATTTTTGCTTCATTTGATCATTAAAGTGCACCATCCACTCTTTAATTGAACGCTCTTCAGTTAAGGGTTCAGGAGCAGAAATATCAATAAGCACAATTCCGTTGTCCCAGCGGTTCCATTTCACTTTGTTGTGTAGATTACTGGCCGTTACCATGACAATAGGCTCATTAGTGGTTTTGGCTAAACGAAAAGCGCCTTGCTTGAACGGCAAAATGCCTCTGCCGTAACTTCTCGTACCTTCAGGGAATAACCATACAGACGTTTTCTTTTTAGCTATGCGGTTAGCGGCAATGTCTAGAGTGTTTCGCGCTTTTCCTGAATTTTTTCTATCGATCATGATATTCCCCGACAGCCAATAAATTTGGCCAAAAATAGGGATCCACTTCAAACTCTTTTTCCCGATTGTAACTACGCCAGGAAGTGCAGCCTTACAAATTGTAATAACGTCAAAGCTGTTTTGGTGATTTGCAATGAAAACATAAGGCTCGTTCGTTTTTACAGCGGGGTCTCTTTTTATAATAATTTTAAGGCCCACTATTTTAGCCATAAGTGAATACAAACTACCGGCTGCATGCACGTTATCCTTGTGAAAAGGGCGCGCAATACAAATGATCAGCAAAATAATGTTGATTAATAAAAAGGCGATAAACAGTGCCGGTATGCGAAATAAAGCGATCAAAACAACTCCTAGATACAATTGACGCGCGCAGTATAGATGAAGTTTCAGCGTACACTTGTCCGATGAGTTTTAACAGTGTTTAGATTTAATCGGGTCATCACTTGTGAAAGTTCCTTTTTTATCACCTTTAGTATGAGGAAATTTTGCCGATACCGAATTACAATAATAGAAAGCTTAATAGAACCTAACTCGGTATTCATTACATGCAGACATTTACTCCAGACGACCTAGAAGAAGATATTCTTGCTGACCTTATGGAGGAAATTAACGAACTCTATGAATCAAGTGAGCAAACTTTGATTGAATTAGAGCTTCGGCCGGAAGACAACGAGTTGCAACGGGCTCTGTTTCGCTCAATTCATACCATTAAGGGCGATTTAGGCCTAGTTAACTTCTCTCCGATGATCCCTCTTTTACAGCATGTCGAAGATTTACTCGATTACTTACGTAAAGGGCAGGTAGCGTATACCAGTACTATGAGCGACTTGGTGCTACTGACGATGGATAGGGTGAAGGCTTTTGTAGAGGCTGTAATGGCTGACGGTAATGCTGAGTATGATGACAACCTTCACAACCAGCTAGTGCTGGCTATCGGTCGTGTTACGCCTGACAATTCTGCTGAACATGAAAAACGTCTTACTGAAGCTGTATTGCTACTCAACCCTGCGTTAGACATTGTTGCTGACGGCGACGACCCCGAAAATGTGCAAATAAAGCCGCCCACATTAGCCGCGACAGGTATACCTAAAGACATTAGCAGCGAGAAGAAACAAGACATTTTATTTTTCCGCGACCTAATGCAAACCATCGAGCGCCGCTCTAATTATTGGGTTGGAAGAGGTGACCGCATTGCCAAATTAGCCATGTATATTAACGATATTGCTGAAAATCCAATTGACGAAGATCAGCTGGCGGTGGCCAGTTATGTTCATGATTTTGGCATGGCGTTTATGCCTTTAAAGCTGCTGCATAAAGGCGATGAATTAACTGATATTGAGTTTAACCTGATGCGGTCTCACGTATACAAAAGCGCCCGTTTGTTAGAGCATTTAGACCAATGGGACATGGCCCGTAAAATAGTGATGCAACACCATGAACGCACCGATGGGACCGGTTATCCGCTAGGCATAAAAGAAGACGATATCTGTGAAGGCGCTAAGCTGCTTGCCATTGTTGATACTTACGATGCAATGACACACCCAAGGGCGCACAATGAAGACAAGGTGCTTTCCAAAAAAGAAGCGGTGATAGAGATCAACCGCAATGCCAAAGGCCAGTTCAGTATGAAGTGGGTGAGACTGTTTAATCAGGCGATGACAGCGCTTTTAACTAAAGGGCAGTAAACGCTGGCCTTTGTTTGTCTTTTAAATTAGCTATTATTTTAATTAGATGCCAATTGACTAGTTGGCTGTCTTCAATTGCTGCCAAATCAAATTCTCGAATCAAGCTGTATTTCGTTGCAGAACTTCTGGCTTTTAAATTCCCAACAAAGTGGCACTGTTTCTCTTTTGGGGTGACTCAGCGCCATTTTCAGTTTATCGAAGTTTGCATAGGTAACAGGCTCACCCTCAAAGTCCGTGATGATACTGTTGACTAAAATTTTGGCAGCATAAGCGCCGGTATCTTTAGCAACATCTAAGACAATGGCACCTTGGGAATGAGGGAGCAGGCGAAGGCCAGAACGATCTGCGCCAATAAAGGAACTAAATCGCTTGCTGGGTTGATACCACATGCGCTCTTCAGAGAAATCAAACACAGTGTTAAAACGTTTTAAAACTTGATTGCCAAGTACCCCGTTACTTCCGTCCTGCGAATTACTCCCCTCAAACCTGAAGTATGTAGGCAGATGTTCAAACGTGACGTCACCAAAAGAGAAGTGGGAAAGTGATCCAACAAGGTTGGCCGAATCCCCTTTAATTCCAGTGCTGGTTGCTGCAAAGGTTTTATCTGGCAACGCAAAACGTTCATTTTGAGCGAATAAGCTTAATGTTCCTGTCGAACCGGTATCCAGCATGAGCTTTACAGTTTTTAAGCTCTTTCCATCGTGTATTGTTGTGGTGAAGTAGGGTGTATTGCTCTCTACATGCATTGCCATTTCCTGCCACTGCTCAGTGCCATAATGCGCTCTGCTGTTATCATCTGGTTTAGTAATTACCAAAACCTTAGCGTCGTGGTTTATCTCTACAAGACAACAATTAAAAAAATCAGCGCCAAGTACACCATCGAAATAGGTTTCATCTACACTGCGAAACGGCATCGCAGATGTTGGTGCGTAAATGACCGATAAGTCAGAGATAGAAAAACCACCTAATTGAATATGGATGTCATGCACGATGTAAGCCCTTGGTGCTTTTCCGCCTCCAGAGCCTCCTATTGTAATTGGTTTGTTCCTAGATAACTTAAGTGCATTGGTTTTATTAGTTTCGGTTATAACGGTGGCTGCTGCGCCCGAGTCTAGTACGAAAGTGAGTGGCATGGTTTTATTAACTGCCACATTCACTAAAATGTGGTCGTTGAGCATAGTAAAAGGCACCACGGTTTTAGTAATGGCTTCATCTACGAATTCTCTGTCAACGTTTTTGCCTTCGCTCTGCCAAGCGATTTTCGCATTCTCATTTTTCCACTGAAAGGCCGCCATGTCCCAAATACGACATCCTGACAGACCAGTGAGTACAGACGTAACCAGTACCCAACGCAGACAACTGCATTTACAGCGAATACGTGTAGCTTTATTGGTGTGATTCATCATAACAATTTTCTCCTTATTTCAATTAAGTATAAGAGAAAATAATTATTGTTTTACAATAATTAATATGTGCTTTGTAATAAAATGTTTCTGTTATGCGATGATCTTTTGAGTTGTTTAATACGGTGGCGTACACTGACCGAAAAGGGAAAAGAAGAGCGTGTAATGCAGTCTATTGAAGATTTAAAACGGGTTAGCCATTTTACTCGAATGATACTGTTTGCCGTAGTAGGCATTTTTTTAAGTATTGTCATCTACGGCTTCCTTTTACAAGGTGAGTGGTGGGTGACCTTTGGAGGCCAACGATTTGACGCCTTGTGGCTTCAGTACAAAGAGTCACATTTTTTGTTAGCAACCATTTTCTCTCCTTTGATTGGTTGCTGGTTGCTCGGCTTCTATTTCCTTCAGCATCTGCTGCTTTCGCTAAGTCGAGGACTATTTTATGCAAAAAACACTTTACGTCACTTGAAATACGTATCTTGGATCACGGTTTTTTATGTCGGTTATAAAATGTTAATGACGCCTTTGGCGACTTATCTGGTAGAGCCTAATAGTTCAATTGATATAAGTCTCAACCCGATGACTTTAATTATAGTTTTGTGCTTACCTGTGCTAGTTCATTTATTTAGCGCTGCCGCAGAATTAGACAAAGAAAACAAAGAGATTGTGTGATGCCTGTTCTTGTTAACCTTGACGTTATGATGGCGAAGCGCAAAATTCGCTCTAAAGATCTGGCACAGAAAATTGGAATAACTGAGGCGAACCTGTCGCTATTAAAAAGCGGCAAAGTTAAAGGCGTTCGGTTCACAACATTAGAAGCAATTTGTCTCCATCTACAGTGCCAACCTGGCGATATATTAGTGTATGAAGATGAGCAAGGGGAATAAAAAGGGCATGAAGGTGCCCTTTTTTGCAATTTATGCGTTAATTCACCCCTAATTCCTTTAGCTTACGGGTAAGCGTGT
Source organism: Pseudomonadota bacterium (assembly GCA_034190055.1). Taxonomy (GTDB): domain Bacteria; phylum Pseudomonadota; class Gammaproteobacteria; order Enterobacterales; family Alteromonadaceae; genus Alteromonas. The sequence goes on from JAXHTT010000195.1 coordinate 4,408, forward strand.
TTCTTCCCCAACCCAAACGTTTAGCCGCATCTTGTTTGTGACCGTGTGTGTGCTGGAGTGCTCGCTCAAGCATTACGCGTTCGAAAGTCAGCATAGCGTCGTTAAGGATGTTGTGGTGGCCATCGCGTAGTTGTTTGTCGGTCCAACTCGCGAGTAAATCTGGCCAATCACCCGATTCGGCACTCGGTTTTTCAATACTGCTATCGCTGTGAATTTCTGGCGGCAGATCGCTCGGTAAGACTTCTTGCCCACTTGCCATTACCGTTAGCCAGCGGCATACGTTTTCTAACTGTCTTACGTTACCGGGCCAAGGCAGTTGAGACATAACGCGCTCAGCTTCTTTAGAAATACTTTTCGCTTCTACATCGAGCTCTTTGGCTGCTCGGCGAAGAAAATGGCGTGTTAACAACGGAATATCTTCGCGACGTTCGTTGAGTGACGGAAGATGCACGCGAATAACGTTCAAGCGGTGAAATAAATCTTCTCTGAATTTTCCTTCAGCGACGCGCTGTTCTAGGTTTTGGTGGGTGGCCGCAATAATACGTACATCTACACTGACCGACTGATGGCCACCTACGCGATAAAATTGGCCGTCGGCGAGCACTCGCAATAGACGGGTTTGCACATCTAACGGCATATCGCCTATTTCATCTAAGAAAAGTGTGCCGCCGTCAGCTTGTTCAAAACGCCCTTGGCGTGCTGCTTGTGCGCCAGTAAAGGCGCCTTTTTCATGCCCAAACAGCTCAGACTCGACCAAGTCAGCCGGGATTGCCGCCATATTAAGCGCGATAAAAGGCTTGCTCGCCCTGGGGCTGTGTCTGTGAAGTGCGTGCGCTACCAGCTCTTTACCCGTACCCGATTGGCCGTTAATGAGCACGCTAATCGAAGAACGTGAAAGTCGACCTATAGCACGGAAGACTTCCTGCATTGCGGGTGCTTCACCAATTATCTCAGTCACAACGTCTTCAACTTGTGACTTGGATACCGTCGACTGCTCTCTTGCATGAGCAAGGGCGCGTTGGGTTAAGGTTACCGCTTCGTCGATATCAAAAGGTTTTGGCAAGTATTCAAATGCCCCTTTTTGATATGCGTTTACCGCGCTGTCTAAATCCGAATGCGCCGTCATAATGATAACGGGAAGCAATGGGTGGGAAGCGTGTACTTCGTTCAGTAATGTCATGCCGTCCATTTGTGGCATTCTTATATCTGAAATGATGACTTCGGGGGCTTTATTGGCGCGATCATAAGACAACTCATAATAACAAGCATTCAGCCCCATTCCATTCACTATAAAACAGTAACATTGACGCGATCATAAGACAACTCATAATAACAAGCATTCAGCCCCATTCCATTCACTATAAAACAGTAACATTGGCGCGATCATAAGACAACTCATAATAACAAGCATTCAGCCCCATTCCATTCACTATAAAACAGTAACATTGGCGCGATCATAAGACAACTCATAATAACAAGCATTCAGCCCCATTCCATTC
>JAXHTT010000196.1:0-5886 GCA_034190055.1 Pseudomonadota bacterium
AGTAACCGGCCCCCACGGTATTAAGATTGCTCCCGCCACATCTGGTACGCAGTCAATGGCGGAACTCTCACCCACACAGCACGCTGGCTTAATAAGAGCGTTTAGCGAGTTGCGTTCTCAAATAGACGTATTAATAGTCGACACCGCTGCTGGCATTTCAGATATGGTATTAAGCTTTTCTAAAGCCTCTCAAGATATCATGGTGGTGGTTTGCGATGAGCCAACATCACTAACTGATGCGTATGCGCTGATAAAAATCCTTAACCGTGAGCACGGTGTTTTTCGCTTTAAAGTTGTGGCCAATATGGTTCGCGATGTGCGGGAAGGTCAGGAGTTATTTAGTAAATTAAGCAAAGTGACAGGGCGTTTTCTTGATGTTGCACTAGAATTAGTGGCAACGGTGCCATTTGATGAGAACATTCGCAAAGCAGTGCGCAAGCAAACCGCTATTGTTGATGCTTTTCCTGGCTCTCCTGCCGCTGTAGCGATAACAAAGTTGGCAAGCAGGGCACTTACTTGGCCTATTCCAGCGCAGCCCGGTGGCCATTTAGAGTTTTTTATTGAACAATTAGTTGCAGAAAAAGCCGTAGGAAGTCAACGTTGAACAGCAAGGCAGCCGCTTATCAACAGCAAACAGATAAATCGCAGTTAGTCGAAAGACATGCGCCTCTGGTTAAGCGTATTGCGCACCATTTGATGGCGCGCCTGCCTGCGAGTGTACTTGTTGATGACCTTATCCAATCAGGCATGATTGGTTTGTTAGAGGCCGCTCGAAACTTTGATGGGTCAAAAGGCGCAAGCTTCGAAACCTTCGCAGGTATCCGCATTCGCGGTGCCATGCTGGACGAAATACGCAAAGGTGATTGGACGCCACGTTCTGTTCACCGAAATGGTCGCGCGATTACTGAGGCGATATCTCAGGTAGAAAGTGAAACTGGGCGCGACGCACGAGATTCCGATATTGCTGACAAGCTTAACGTGAGCTTGCAGGATTATCACCAAATGCTCAATGAAGTAAATGCTGGGAAGTTGGTAGGCATTGAAGATTTAGGTGTGTCGGAAGATGTAATCACTACCGAGCAAAGTCGAGGCAGTGATGCACCGTTAGAAGATTTGATGCAGGGGGCTTTTCAAAAAGCGCTGGCCCATGCAATAACGACATTACCCGAGCGAGAAGCGATTGTTCTTTCACTTTATTACGATGAAGAACTAAACTTAAGAGAAATAGGCGAGGTTCTTGACGTAAGTGAGTCGAGAGTCAGTCAAATTCACAGTCAAGCCATGTTAAAACTCAAATCACGAATGAAGTCGTGGCAAGCTGACGAAGAATAGAAATTAATAACAATTAACCCCTCAGTGGAGGCTATTTTGGATAAAAGCATGAAAATTCTCGTGGTCGATGACTTTTCAACCATGAGACGAATCATCAAAAACCTACTCAAAGATTTGGGTTTTGCCAACATTCAGGAGGCGGATGACGGAAGCACCGCATTGCCAATGTTACAACAAGGTGATTTTGACTTCGTAGTTACTGATTGGAACATGCCTGGCATGCAGGGCATAGATTTACTACGCGCGATCAGGGCAGATGATAAGCTTAAGCACTTGCCTGTGCTTATGGTTACCGCTGAAGCGAAGAAAGAACAAATTGTAGCCGCCGCGCAAGCAGGTGTTAACGGCTACGTCGTTAAACCTTTCACCGCAGCAACGCTTAAAGAAAAATTAGATAAAATATTCGAACGTTTAGGTTGATCCAGACGCTCAACAGATAAATGAGGTTTACTGGATGTCAACGAATGTAAACGTTCCAATATCGTTAGAAGAAGCAAAACAGCTTGTCACTTATCTTGAAGAGGGTGACAAGACTTCAGCTAACGCTCTACTTGAAGCCGTCTCAATGAAAGAAAACGTTGAGTTGTTTGCTGAAGTAGGAAAGTTAACGCGTCAACTTCACGACGCATTGAATAACTTCCAAATAGACGATCGCATCAAAAATCTAGCTACAGATGATATTCCTGATGCACAGTCCCGCCTTACCTACGTAATTGAAGAAACTGAAAAAGCTGCTAATACTACTATGGATGCCGTCGAAGCGAGTATGCCGATAGCTGAATTGCTTTCAGAGCGAATCGAAAAGGTAATGCCAGAGTGGAAAAAGCTGATGAACCGTCAGATTGAACTGGGTGAGTTTAAGGCATTATGCGCAGATTTAGACGAATTGCTGGAAGACGGTTCGAATCAGTCAGCTAAACTTACACAGTTACTTACTGAAGTTTTGATGGCACAAGGTTATCAAGATTTAACTGGGCAAGTTATTCGTCGCGTTATAGACCTGGTAAAAGAGGTAGAAGACAGCCTTGTAAACATGTTGACTATGTTTGGCGAGCGTGACAGTGCAGAACGAACTAAACCATCTAGCGTTAAGGCCGATAAGGTTGATGGTGTAGAGGCGGAAGGCCCAATTATCGATGCTGAAAAACGAGATGACGTCGTTTCAGGTCAAGATGATGTAGATGATCTTCTGTCTAGCTTAGGTTTTTAGGGGAGCGGGTGCATGTCGTTTGATGTTGACGAGGAAATATTACAGGACTTTCTAGTTGAAGCTGGAGAGATACTTGAACAATTACAAGAACAGCTCGTTGATCTTGAGAACAATCCTGAAGATGCGGATTTGCTTAACGCAATTTTTCGCGGTTATCACACGGTTAAAGGTGGAGCGGGTTTCCTTTCTCTCACTGAGTTAGTCGAAATTTGCCATGGTGCAGAGAATGTTTTTGACGTTATGCGCAATGGCCAACGAACGCTAACGCCAGAACTAATGGACATTATCTTGCAGGCCACTGATGTGGTGGTTGAAATGTTCGAACGCGTAAAAGCACAAGAGCCACTAGAACCAGCGGATGCGCATCTTGTCGACTTGTTACACAAACTCAGTCGCCCTGAATCTCCAGATGAAAACATTTTTGATAGTGCAAGCGCCCCAGCGGCTGAGCCAGAGCCTGTTGTTGAAGAGCCGGAGTTAGTTATAGAGGAACCTGCACCTACAACGTCAACCTCCAGTGAGAGTGACGGTGGTATCGACGAAATTACCGAAGACGAATTTGAGGCGCTTCTCGATGAGCTTCATGGTGGTGGCGCCCCTGGGCAGTCAGCGTCAGCAAAATCGGAGCCAGCTACAGCCAAACCAGCTCAAGAAACCGCTTCCACGGCAAGCTCAGATAGTGATGACATCACAGATGAAGAGTTTGAAGCGCTTTTAGATGACCTCCACGGAAAAGGCCAGTTTGGCGGTGAAGAAAAAAGCGCTGCTACGCCTGCACCGGCATCAGCGCCAGCAAGCAATGCAGGCGATGAAGAAATTACCGACGATGAATTTGAAGCGCTGCTAGATCAACTCCACGGCTCCGGTCAAGGTCCAACTAAACAAGGCTCTGCTCCAGCAGCACCTGAACCTCCTGTAGACAAAGCTGCCACCGAAGCTATTCAAAAAGCAAAACAAACAGCCCCTAGCTCAGCATCTGAGCCTAAGGTGAAGCCTGCATCCAGTGCGGCGAGCCCAGCGAAAGCTAGCACAGCAGCTGCGCCAAAAGCGACTGCCAAGAAAGATGATAAGAAAGGAGCTCCTGCTCCACCGCCTGCCGAGACGACGGTACGTGTAGACACCAAACGCTTAGATCAGATTATGAACATGGTCGGCGAGCTAGTTCTGGTTAGAAACAGACTGATAAGCTTGGGTATCAACAGCAACGACGAAAGCATGTCAAAGGCCATTGCTAACCTTGATGTAGTGACGGGAGACTTGCAAGGTGCGGTAATGAAAACCCGCATGCAGCCTATCAAGAAAGTGTTTGGCCGTTTTCCTCGCGTTGTACGTGATCTAGCTAGAAGCTTGAAGAAAGAAATTACCTTAGAGCTTGTAGGTGAAGAGACAGACTTAGATAAAAACTTGGTTGAAGCATTGGCCGACCCGCTTGTGCATTTGGTTAGAAACTCTGTCGACCACGGGATAGAAATGCCTGATGACCGTGCGGCAGCTGGTAAGCCTCGCATGGGTACAGTTCAGCTATCAGCATCTCAAGAAGGCGATCATATTCTTCTTACTATCGAGGACGATGGTAAGGGGATGGACGCAGAGAAGCTAAAAGAGATCGCTATTAGTCGTGGCGTACTAGACGCGGATGCAGCCGCACGAATGTCAGATGTTGAAGCATTCAACCTTATTTTTGCGCCAGGCTTCTCAACTAAGACTGAGATTAGTGATATTTCCGGTCGCGGCGTTGGCATGGACGTAGTTAAAACCAAAATTAACCAGCTCAATGGTACTGTCAATATTGACTCGCAACTTGGCAAAGGTACGCGATTAGATATTAAAGTCCCGCTAACGTTAGCGATTTTACCTACATTAATGATTGTTGTAGGGAAACAGACCTTTGCGTTACCATTAGGAGCGGTGAGCGAAATAATAAATATGGACATCAAGAAGACCAATACGGTGGATGGCCAGCTAACAATGATAGTTCGTTCAAAAGCAATTCCATTGTTCTTCCTTGGCGAATGGTTGATCCGAGGTCCCAAAAACATCGATAAAGAAAAGGGGCACGTTGTTGTGGTACAAATTGGTACGCAGCAAGTAGGATTTGTCGTTGACGCGCTGATAGGCCAAGAAGAAGTAGTTATTAAGCCCCTTGACGCATTGCTACAAGGTACGCCCGGTATGGCTGGTGCAACAATTACTTCAGATGGTGGTATTGCACTAATTTTAGATGTTCCGAGCCTACTAAAACGGTACGCGCGTAAACCAATTAAGTAAGGCGATGAATTAACAGGAATGATAATCCATGGTCTTTAAAGTCCTTGTCGTGGACGACTCGACCTTTTATCGCCGTCGAGTACGAGAAATTCTCGATGGCGATAGAGAGCTTGAAGTTGTTGGAGAAGCGAGAAATGGGCAAGATGCATTAAACAAAGCGGAAGCACTTAAACCAGATGTAATAACCATGGACGTTGAAATGCCAGTTATGGATGGTATTTCAGCCGTTAAAGTTATTATGGATAAACGTCCAACGCCAATATTGATGTTTTCCTCGCTAACGCATCATGGCGCACAGGCTACGCTTGACGCACTAGAAGCCGGTGCTCTCGATTTCTTACCAAAGAAGTTTGAAGATATTGCACAAGACAGGAAAGATGCTTCGCGCTTACTTTGCACTAAAGTTAGGTTAATAGCGCGAAGAGGGCTAGGTGTAAAGCGTCCTTCTCTTCGCACAATGGAAACGCGAAAACTTCCTGACAACGCGCCAAAGCAAGCTTTTTTCAAAACATCGGGGTTGCTATCTGGTCACAAAGATGCTGATAAGCAACCTACTGTTTCTTCGGTAAGGGCAACGGGGAAAAAGTACGGGTGTTTAGCGGTAGGGGCGTCCACGGGAGGACCGGTTGCACTGCAAAAATTGCTTTCCCCCCTGCCGGCAGAGTTCCCTTACCCTATATTGTTAGTTCAGCATATGCCCGGAACTTTTACTACTGCATTTGCACAGCGTTTAGATAGCAATTGTAAAATTAAAGTAAAAGAAGCAGAGCATGGCGATATCTTAATGCCTGGACATGCCTACCTTGCTCCTGGAGGAAAGCAGATGCTGCTTGAAGCTATTGGCAGCAATAAGCGAATTTCCATCGTTGATGCCAGCCAATCTGATAAGGTGAGTTACAAGCCAAGCGTTGACCTGACGTTTAGCTCATTGGCTAAAGTCTATGGAGGCGACGTACTTGGTATTATCTTAACGGGAATGGGCGCTGACGGAAGAGAAGGGTGCCGGTTACTCAGAGATAAAGGCGCGACTATTTGGGCGCAAGATCAAGACTCATGTGTGGTTTACGGAATGCCAC
>JAXHTT010000197.1:0-5884 GCA_034190055.1 Pseudomonadota bacterium
ATAACCCAAAACTTGTTATTAGAATCGGAATCTCGCATACAAAGACTCACCCAGCGAGGAGAAATGATGAAGCGCCAGCTATCGAGCAAAATTATGTTGGTCGGGGGGCCTTCAATGCGCTATCTAAATTGAGTGATGTGAGCGTATGGGGAATGGACGCCGACCGAGTAAAAGTAAAAGAGTTATCCGACGAAGGCTTAAACGTAATATGCGGCGATGGTGAAGACGTAGATTTGTGGGATAACCTAGATATCAGACAAGTCCAACTCGTTCTGCTCGCGCTACCTTCTATTCAAGATTCAATAAATATAACGCGACAGCTTAAAAACGCAGGCTACACTGGCAAAGTTGCTGCAATTGCACGCTATGAGGATGAAGTATCACACCTTTTAGAAAACGGTGTTGATAAAGTATTCAACTTCTTTACCGAAGCTGGCCTTGGTTTTGCTGAAGAAAGTCTTGCCTATGCTCATGCACAACAGTAATGCTGTTCTAAATGCGAACAATGGATGAATTGAGAAACGTTATCGTTTGTAAATGTATGTTTTTAAAAGACTTTTTGACACATCAACATATTTAGACTACACTTCATGCAAATTCGTTAAAAGGGTTTTCACAATGCAAGGTGATAAGCAAGTCGTCGCAAAATTGAACGAAGTACTGACAAGTGAACTTACTTCGATAAATCAATACTTTCTGCACGCTCGTATGTTCAAAAACTGGGGTTTTTCTGAACTTAACGAAAAAAATTACAAAAAGTCTATCAAGGACATGAAGCAAGCGGATGACCTTATCGAGCGCATTTTATTCCTTGAGGGCCTTCCTAATCTTCAAGCGTTAGGCAAACTTTATATCGGCGAAGATACCGTTGAAATGTTGTCGTGTGATGCGCGTTTTCAAAAGGAACAGCTTCCACTACTTCGTGAAGCTATTGCGCTGTGTGAAGAAAAGCAGGATTATGTTTCTCGTGATTTGCTTGAAGACATTCTTGAATATGAAGAAGAACACCTAGACTGGATTGAAACGCAAGAATACCAAATTGATGCTATGGGTATAGAGAACTACCTACAAGCGCAAGTAATGGGAGATGACTAATGAAAGGTAACCAAGCAATCATCAATGGCTTAAACGAACTACTCTCTTATGAGTTGGCCGCCATGGATCAGTATTTCATTCACTCTCAGATGTATCTTGATTGGGGGTTGAATAAGCTATACGAACGTATCGACCACGAATTTGACGATGAGCGCGGACACGCCACTAAGCTAATTGAACGCATGTTGTTTTTAGAAGGTACGCCGGACATGACGAAGCGTACTGGCTTCAAAGTGGGTAAAGATGTACCAGAAATGCTTGAAAGTGACCTGCGTGTAGAATATGAAGTTGACGCAAAACTGCGTGAAGTTATCGCACTTTGCGAAACTGAGAAAGACTATGTAACCCGGGACATGCTTATTGTTTTATTAGACGATACAGAGATGGACCACGCACACTGGTTAGAACAGCAGCTGGGTCTTATCAAGCGACTAGGTATTCAAAACTACCTTCAATCTCAAATGTAAAAAAATAGCGTTAACGCTACAGTTTACAGCTAATTAATAAAAGGCCGCACTTCAAAAAGAGCGGCTTTTTTGGTTACTCTCCCTTCATTAAAGAGAGTCTTATTACATTTTAAACAGTTACTGCTGCGTAACAAAATACAAATAGCTGGGACTTTCTTTATCCTTAATATTTAGACGTAGCTGCCATTTCATAACTGGCTCACTACAGCTTCCCAACATAAACCAACCTGACCATTTTCCTTCCCCGTCGTTATCTAAAAGCACGGGAATTTTGCCCATATACATGTTTACACCTTCAATCCATGCACTTTCTATTTCCTCTCCCTCAGGAACTAAGAGATTAACTGTTACTGACTCTTCGGCTTCAGGCATGGTTGAAAAAGTGGCAATGGCCAAATTGTCATCAATTAAGAATTCGCAAGTTTCATTGACAAAGTTGCAGCTATTTCCTATTCCATTAATTACATCCGTATCTTTTAATGCCGATGATTGGAATTTGTGAGCAAGATACACGCATAAGGCTACGACGATAATGGCCACTAGCGGAAGCTGAGAATGTAAAAATTTTGATCGTTTATTGTTATCTTTATTTAGCATTTCTTAAATTTTGTGTATTTCTTCATTGACGGAGATCAAGCTTAGGTAGTTTATGGTATCTTTTTGTAATTAAAAACCTTATCATCCGCGTACCAACTGGCTTGGAGACAATAATTATTACTCTTTCCGAGCTCGGTGTGAAGCGTTATTCCTTAGCTGATACACGTCTCGACCGTACTATTCCGGCAGTTGGAGACCATAGTTCATTTGAAGTGGAAGATTCATTAAAATGAGTGAAATAAGCCAAGCACAACCTGACTACAATTATAAAGTAGTTAGGCAATTTACCATCATGACCATAGTCTGGGGTATCATTGGTATGGGCCTAGGGGTATTTATTGCCGCGCAGTTATTTGCACCTATGCTTAACTTTGACACACCATGGCTAACATTCTCACGTTTGCGTCCGTTGCACACTAACGCCGTTATTTTTGCCTTCGGCGGCTGTGCGCTATTTGCAACGTCGTACTACATCGTTCAGCGTACCTGCCAGGTAAGACTGTTCAGTGACAAACTTGCCGCATTTACCTTTTGGGGTTGGCAAGCCGTTATCGTTTTAGCTGTTATCACCCTGCCTATGGGTTTAACCAGCTCAAAAGAATACGCTGAACTAGAATGGCCAATCGATATCCTTTTGGCACTGGTTTGGGTCGCTTATATCATTAACTTCTTCGGAACCCTAGTAATCCGTAAAGTTTCGCACATTTATGTTGCAAACTGGTTCTTAGGCGCGTTCATGCTAACTGTTGCAATTCTTCATATTGGTAACAGCATGGCTATTCCGGTATCTTTCACTAAATCGTATTCACTGTATGCAGGCGCCGTAGACGCTATGATGCAGTGGTGGTACGGCCATAACGCGGTAGGCTTTTTCCTGACTGCGGGCTTCCTTGGTATGATGTACTACTTCGTACCTAAGCAAGCTGGTCGCCCGGTTTATTCATACAGACTTTCAATTGTTCACTTCTGGGCACTTATCTCTCTGTATATCTGGGCTGGTCCTCACCACCTTCACTACACTGCCCTACCAGACTGGACTCAGTCACTAGGTATGGTGATGTCTATTATCCTATTCGTTCCATCTTGGGGTGGTATGATTAACGGTATTATGACGCTATCTGGCGCGTGGCATAAACTTCGCACCGACCCAGTATTGCGTTTCCTTATTGTTTCATTGTCTTTCTACGGTATGTCTACCTTCGAAGGCCCAATGATGGCAATTAAGACCGTTAATGCTCTGTCTCACTATACTGACTGGACAATTGGTCACGTACACTCTGGTGCACTAGGTTGGGTTGCAATGGTCTCAATTGGTTCAATTTACCACTTAATTCCAGTGCTATTCGGTCAGCGCGCTATGTATAGCACCAAGCTAGTTAACGTACACTTCTGGTTCGCAACTATCGGTGTTGTTCTATACATCGTAGCAATGTGGATGTCTGGTGTACTACAGGGTCTAATGTGGCGTGCAGTAAATGCTGACGGTACGTTAACCTATAGCTTTGTTGAGTCATTAGAAGCGTCTAAGCCTTTCTATGTGGTTCGTTTCATTGGTGGTTGTTTCGTGGTAGCAGGTATGCTTGTTATGGCATACAACACATGGAAAACCGTTCGTGCACCTAAAGGCAGTATCGCTGCAGACCCAGCGACTCAGCCGGCGTAGTAAAGGAGACGAATAATGAAAAACGCACATGAGTTAATTGAAAAGAACGTCGGTCTGTTAACGGTATTAATCCTTATCGCTATCAGCTTCGGTGCCATGGTTCAAATTACGCCGTTGATGTTTCAACAGCAAACCATGGAACCGGTAACAGGCTTACGCCCATATACCGCGCTTGAGCTTGAAGGCCGTGACATCTACATCCGTGAAGGTTGTGTTGGTTGTCACAGCCAGATGATCCGTCCATTCCGCGCTGAAACAGAGCGTTATGGTCACTACAGCGTTGCTGGCGAATCAGTATGGGAGCACCCTTTCCTTTGGGGTTCAAAGCGTACTGGTCCTGACCTAGCACGTGTTGGTGGTCGTTACAGCGATGAATGGCACCGAGTTCACCTGCTTAATCCTCGTAACGTAGTACCAGAGTCGAATATGCCAGGTTTCCCTTGGCTTGCGGAAAACACGCTTGATGGCGAGTTAACAGCTGAAAAAATGGAAGTATTCCGTGGATTTGGCGTTCCGTACACCGACGAAGATATCGCGGGTGCGAAAGCGGCAGTACAGGGTAAAACGGAAATGCAAGCCCTTATTGCTTATCTACAGTCTCTTGGCACACATTTGAAATAATATGGATCAAGGAATTGTAGGCAGCATTTTTACTGTCATCGTCTTTGTAAGCTTCATCGGCGTTGTGTGGTGGGCGTTTAGCGGCCGCAACAAGAAGAAATTCGATGAAGCAGCAAACCTACCGTTTGCAGACGAAGAAAAAGAAAAATCAAAAGAAGATTAGCAGGAGTCTCGAACTCATGAGTATGTTTTGGACAATTTGGATTTCAGTGATAACCCTAGGGTTGATCATTGGTTGCTACTTCCTTCTACGCTGGACCCTTGCTAACAAGACCGGTGTACCTGAAGGTGAGTCAATGGGCCACAAATTCGATGGTATCGAGGAGTTGAATAATCAACTTCCTCGCTGGTGGACAATTATGTTCTACATGACCATCGTTTGGGGCTTTTTATACCTAGCGCTTTATCCTGGCCTAGGTGCGTATGAAGGTATTTTAGGTTGGAAGAGCTCTAACCAAAATATTCAATCGCTAGAAGAGTCAGCTCAAGCGCGTATTGACGCTAAAGAGCAAGGCTACCTAGTAGAGTATGACCGTGAACTAGATTTTGCTGCCGAGAAGTTCGACCCGATCTTTGAAGCGTATGCAAAAGTTCCTGTTGAAGAACTGGCTAAAGACCCAGAAGCAAATAAAGTAGGTCAGCGTTTGTTCCTACAAAATTGCTCTCAGTGTCACGGTTCTGATGCACGTGGTCAAAATGGCGGCTTCCCTAATCTAACGGACAACGACTGGTTGTACGGTGGTTCAGGTGCGAAAATCGTTGAAACTCTTACGCTTGGTCGTAAAGCAGCTATGCCAGCATGGCTAGACGCTATGGGTGAAGACGGTATCGAGGAAGTGGTTAACTACGTACTTAGTTTAAGCGGTCGCGATGTGGACCCTCAGCTTGCTGAAGCAGGTAAAGCACGTTTCGCAGCGTGTGCTGCGTGTCACGGCATGGACGGTAAAGGTAACCAAATGCTTGGTGCACCTAACCTTACTGACAATATCTGGCTATACGGCGGCAGCCACAGAGCGGTAACAGAAACGCTTACTTACGGTCGTAATGGTGTAATGCCTTCATTCAAGAAAACCTTGGGTGATGACAAAATTCACGTTGTTGCAGCGTATGTTTACAGCCTTTCAAATGATTAATGATTTAAATCATTAAATATCTTAAAAAGCCTCGTTACTACGGGGCTTTTTTTATGAGAAAATACAGCGATATAGAGAGTGCTGTGTGAACAACCTTTGTTCAACATTTAGTATGTCTCGCAAACATTATATTTATCATTATTGCCCGGCTAAACATGTAGTTGGGGCAGTGAAAATAAATATGTTGTTAGTGAAGTAAACACGAGAAAAGATTTCAATGAATAGACCCTGGTATAAAGAGTTCTGGCCCTGGTTTCTGATCGCCGTTCCTATCATTACCCTAATTATGGGCGGCGTATTATTAAACC
>JAXHTT010000198.1:0-5873 GCA_034190055.1 Pseudomonadota bacterium
GAAGAGAAAGCCATTTCTAATAGAAACACTGTAAAAACTGTTCTCTGTTAAAACGGAAAATGGCAAAGAGGCATTATTAAACAACTTAAAATCATTGTGTCTAATATCCAACATAGAACTAAAGAGTGCTCAACAGACGCTCTTTTTTTGTGCCTCTAAAATGTAACATGCACTGAATATCAGCATGGAAATGTTTCAAAACTGAAACAACTTAGTAATGTTACAAATCAGCTTACCCTATACCGAAGCTCAGTAGAGTTAATAAATAAATAAACTTATTTTAACGCCCTAAGTTATTGATATACCGCCTGTGTTACGATTTTATTATTATTTTTGTTAAGTGCTTGCTGCAAATACGTATGTATAAGAATTTATACCTTCCTTATACAAAATAGCGGAAAGCAGAAATGGTTAATGAGGGTAACACACACAAGTACGAGCTGAGTAAATCAGCTAAAATCATAAACGCGTTGCTGGCAGGGGCATTGTCACTGGGCGCAGTAACAATCAATGCTTCGGCGGAAACGCTTTGGTTAGAAGACTTTGAAGCGGCCGAGCTACAAAACAAAGGCGCAACTGGCTCTAATCCAGGTGGGGCCGTTCTAGATCTTGAGGGAGTAGAGCGCTGGTCAATTGATGTTTCAGCAGGCGAATTATCTGCAACCTCAGATTGGTTTCGGGTTGAAAACGGCGCAATGCAAGCCCGTGATGTCGATGGCGAAGTGGTTTGGATAAGTGAGTCAATTGATATTACTGATGCGGGTGATGTCACCATCTATGCAGTACTTTCGGAAAGTGGCGATTTTGAATCGACTGATTACATTGATGTATTTTACTCAATAGATGGCGGCGCTTTTGAGCTTATAACGCTTACCGACGGCGCATCCAATACCGTAGAAGATGATTTCGGTAGTGCCACGATTAATGAAACAATTGGAAGTGGTAGCACGTTAGTATTGAGAGTCGCTATGGCTAATAATGCTGGCACAGAATACTTAAATTTAGACAGTATTTCGGTGACTGGTAGCGGTGCCACTGATGGAGGAGAAAACGGCGGTGATAACCCTGATAACGGGGCCGAGCCTTCGAACGAACTTCTCTTCTTAAGCGGTAGTTGCTTTAATTGCCCAGATCTAGAGGCAATTAATTTAGCGAGCGATTTTGTAGCATCGGACTACTACGCCGCTTTAGATACAGCTATTGCTAACGGCGATAGCGCGCAAACACTGAAAGAAACAACACACAACATCATCGAAAACGGTCATCGCACGCTATCATATTCTGAGGTGTGGACGGCGCTAACCTATACCGATGAAGATCCTTCAAATACTGACAATGTTATCCTATTTTACAAAGGGATATCACAAGGGAAGTTTACCAACGGAAGCGGTAGCCAAAGCTCTAACCAAGAAAATTGGAACCGTGAGCATGTTTGGGCAAAAAGTCATGGCTTTTCAAGCTCAAGCTTAACGGCATACACCGATATTCTTCACCTGCGCCCTACAGACATTTCCGTTAACAGCTCGCGCGGTAATCTTGATTTTGACTTTAGCGATAGCGCACTGGCAGAGGCACCAGCAAACCGTGTTGATAATGACTCTTTTGAGCCACGCGATGCAGTGAAAGGCGACGTAGCTCGCTCTATGCTTTATATGGACGTGCGTTACGACGATAACACCGCAGGTGATACCGAAGAAGATCTAGTATTATTAAACCGCTTAACGTCTACTGACGAAGCTGCATTTGGTAAGCTATGTGTGCTCCTTCAATGGCATGAGAGCGACCCTGTTGATGATTTTGAACGTCGCCGTAACGAGCGTGTGTTTGAATTCCAAGGGAACCGTAACCCGTTTATTGATAAGCCTGAACTCGCCTCACTTATCTTTAATGAAAGCTGTGATGGCACTGGGGGTGATACCGGCGGAGACACTGGCGGAGACACAGGCGGTGATACTGGCGGCGACACAGGTGGTGATACAGGGCCGTCAACGAATAGCGTCTACATCTCCGAGTATATTGAGGGTGGGAGCTATAACAAAGCGATAGAGCTCTTCAATAGCTCGACTCATCCTGTGAGTTTGTCTGGTTATGAGTTAGTTTTACTTTCAAACGGTGATACTGCCGACGCCGACCGTAAAGTACTAACGCTTGACGGTGAAATCCCTGCAGGTGGCGTGGCAACATTTGCTCACGCCGACGCTGATGCCTTACTCACAACTGGTTCTACAATCAGCAGTTTCGTAATGAACTTCAACGGCGATGACTACGTTGAGTTGGTATATAACGGTCAAGTTGTTGATGCATTAGGTACTTTTGGCGTTAGGACTAATTGGGGCAAAGACGTTACGTTAGTACG
The DNA here is from genome assembly GCA_034190055.1 of Pseudomonadota bacterium. Taxonomy (GTDB): domain Bacteria; phylum Pseudomonadota; class Gammaproteobacteria; order Enterobacterales; family Alteromonadaceae; genus Alteromonas. The sequence continues at coordinate 2,357 of JAXHTT010000198.1, forward strand.
TAAAAGCTCAGTGACAGCCGGAAACCCTAATCGTAACCCTGCTTTTACCACTGATGAATGGGACAGCTTTCCAAAAGATACACTGAGTAATTTTGGCGGTCATAATGGTTCAGTAAGCGAACCAACGGATCCTACCGACCCAACTGACCCGACAGATCCTACTGACCCAACAGACCCAATTGCTGAAGTTGTGCTTATCAGCGCAATTCAAGGTGATGGTGAAGAATCAGCGCTTGTTGGCACGGATGTTATTGTTGAAGCTGTAGTCACCAAAGTAGTGCCTGCCATGAGCGGTTTCTTTGTTCAGGAAGAAGCAAGTGATTCGGACGGTAACACGGCAACATCTGAAGGTGTGTTCGTTTACGCAGGCTCATTTATCTTACCGGAAGCAGGTGATGCAGTGCGTTTACAAGGTACAGTAGGCGAGCGCTTTGGTGTAACCCAATTAGCCTTATCTACAGAACTTGAGATTACGGGTGTAGGTAGTAATGTGCTTTACACACCTGTTGCTATGCCGTTTAGCCCTGATACTGATTTAGAAGCGCTAGAGGGCATGCACATTAGTTTTGAGCAAACCCTTAAAGTTTCTGATATCTATAATCTTGGTCGCTATGGTCAGTTCAACGTGTCTTCAGAACGCTTATTCATTCCTACTAATCAGTTTGTAGCAGGTTCAGAAGAAGCGTTGGCGCTAGCTGAAATCAATGCACGAAACACCTTATTGGTTGAGGACGGAGCTACATCACAGAATTTGGATGGCATTCCTTTCCCAGCAGGTGGTTTATCGTACAACAATCCACTGCGTTTGGGAGACAGTGTAGAGGCCCTAGAAGGTGTATTACATTACGCTTTTGGTGCTTATAATCTTATCCCTGTTGGTGATATTCAAACCGTACGCACTAACCCACGCATTGCCGCACCGCAGCTAAATGCTATCGGTGATGTAAAAGTTGCTAGCTTTAACGTGCTCAATTACTTCAATGGTCCGGTGTTCCCCACCACTCGCGGTGCTGATTCAGAAGTTGAATTTGCTCGTCAACAAGCGAAAACAGTATCTGCCATTGTGGCGATGGACGCCGATGTGCTTGGCCTTGTCGAAATTGAAAATGATGGTTACGGCGGTGATTCTGCGATTGCGACATTGGTTGACAGCGTAAACGCTGAACTGGGCAGCGACGAGTACAGCTATGTGGCATTAGAGTCTCAATTAGGCGGTGACGAAATTGCGGTAGGTATTATCTATAAGCCAGCGGTAGTTTCGCTACAGGGTAACCCTGTAACGTCGTCCGATGCACCATTTGACGACGGAAACCGTCAACCTTTACTACAAAGCTTCAGTGTAAACAGTAATGGCGAAGACTTTACTTTGGCGATAAACCACTTTAAGTCGAAAAACTGTGGTGACGCGACAGGCAACGACGCAGACTCAGGTGATGGCCAGGGTTGTTGGAATGAAAAGCGTACTCAAGCAGCACAAGCCCTAATTTCCCTTGTTGAGCAAAACAGTGACGTCTTGTCTGACCGCGTTATCGTAATGGGGGATTTAAATGCCTATGCGAAAGAAGACCCTATCCTCGCGCTTGAAGAGGCTGGCTACAGTAACTTGGTTAACTTCTTTGATGGAGACGGCGCTTATTCCTATAGCTTCGGCGGCGAAGTAGGTTACTTAGATCACGCTTTATCAAGCCCATCATTAACGGAATATGTGGTAGACGCAACGGTATGGCACATTAACGCCGATGAACCCCGCGTATTCGATTATAACGTAAATTATAAGACTGAAACTCAGCTTTCTAGTTACTACGGCGCTGATGCGTATCGCTCGTCAGATCATGACCCAGTAGTTGTGGTATTGGATTTCCCTGACACGAGTGAGCCGGAGCCTGTAGTAGGCGACATGGATGGTGATGCAGATGTAGATTACAACGACATCACTGCTTTATATGGTCTTTTACTAACCAGGCAAGCATCGCTACAGGCTCACGATTTCAACAATGACGGCGTGTTAAATATCTTCGATCTCTATGCACTAATGTCATTGTGTACACGCAACGCTTGTGCAGTTGGTTAATAGGATAAAAAAATGAAAAAGTTATTTTTAATGCTTATAGCAGCGGTAACGCTAAATGCCAATGCTGCAATAATTGAAATATCAACAGACAAAGGCAGCTACGATATTGGTGAAACCATTACGGCCACTATAAGTTTGTCTAGTTTGTCTAATGTTGGGTCATTGCCTACGTTGTTTGATGTATACAATACTGTATTTAGTTTTGATACATCACTACTGAGTTATGTTGCGGGTAGTGCAGCGTCTCAAGGCCCATTTGGTGTACTTGGGCAAATCGCTGATCCGTTTGGGTTACCTATGCCATCGCCAGTGATAGAGTTATATTTTCCACTGATTGAGGGTAACTTAGCGACAGTAGGCTCTTCTGCTTTCCAGGGACCTGGCATCGATATCGGGTATCAGTTTCAAAACGTGATAAACGACCTATACACAGTGCAGTTTATCGCAAATGCAGTAGGGAGAGCATCATTTAGTCCGCTTTCAGCCTCGGTTGGCTTTGGCGGAACGCTAGGTGGGGGCATTCCTCAAGATGTCGAATTTAAAGGGGCGAGCTTTGATATTACCCAAGTACCTGCACCAGGTACCTTTGCGCTATCGCTACTGGCGTTAGGTGGTATGTTTTTCGCTCGCAAAAGTGTGAAGTCATAAACCTTAAAGGCTAAAAGTTGAAGCCCAGCCACGTGCTGGGCTTTTTTATTTCTATTGCTATTTACATACGGCTTTAAATAAACCACACTGAATAAAAATACAATAAGTGCGCACCATGTTAGAAACCATTTCTTTTTCTCAACGCCAACGACTGGCGTATATCGATTTCTGCCTTTTGTTTAAAGGGGCTATTCATCGCCAAGACCTAATAAATCGCTTTGAAGTGGGACTATCGGCTGGTTCTCGTGACTTTACACTATACAAAGAGCTCGCCCCTGATAACTTAGTCTACGATCCAAGGGAAAAACGTTACTTTCAAACAGAAAACTTTATTCCGGTTTTTGAACACGATGCAAAGCGAACCCTTGTGAAACTTGCCAACGACATATCAGATGGATTCGATGCGATCGGTGACATACATTTCCCTGTTGAAAGCGCATCTTCACTTAATGTGCCTGATATTTTTGTGGTGGCGAAAGTGGTACAAGCCATCGTGAACAAAAAGGCGATGAGTGTAATCTATACGTCGCTTTCAAGCGGCAGTGGCGCAAGAGAGTTAGTGCCTCACAGTATTGTTGATAATGGTCAACGCTGGCATGTTCGCGCATTCGACAGAAAATCACAAAGTTTCAGAGATTTTGTGCTAACTCGAATTAGTAAGGTAACGGTTAAAGCGGAACCTGAAACCCATGAATGCATAGATTGTGATGAAGAGTGGGGAAGACTTATCTCACTTGAAATTGTGCCGCATCCTAAAAATATAAAATATGCTACCGCAATAGAGCTTGATTACGCCAT
>JAXHTT010000199.1:0-5804 GCA_034190055.1 Pseudomonadota bacterium
GAGAAATCGCAAGTGGGACTGGGGTCTTCTTAAAGTTTGCTTTCCAAGTAAAAGTGAAAATTAAATAATCAGAAATTAATAGTTGATCAATGCGACTATAACTGTGGCTGTAATTTACAGTTTGTCTTAATTATAGCATGACTGATTTCAAATTGTCGCTTTGCTGACTATTACCACCGCTTTCAAATATTGAATCTATTTGCATGAGCAAAGACGAAGGAATATCAGTATAAAACACCCCTTCACCCCGTTCGTTCTCTGGGTGCATGCCGCGTAAATATAGGTAATACACACCGCCGAAATGAACATCAGGGTCGTAATCAGGCAGGGTATTTTTTAAATAGCGATGTAACGCTAAGCAGTAAATTAAATATTGAAGATCGTAAAGGTGGTGCTGATTATTGTGAAACAGCGCAGCGGGTAAGTAACTATCTAAGGTATCTCCAAGCCAGGTTGATTTGTAGTCCGCCACAAAAAACTGACCATCATGTTCAAAAATCAAGTCGATGAAACCGTGCATCATTCCCTGCAATTTCGTCGTGATTAGCTGAGGCGCGGCCTCGGCCTTACCACCAATCGAGTCTGCTACAGATTGGCGGTGACGAGCAAGAACATCACGAAGCTGAGCCCATTGCGTATCGTTCATGGGAAAGTAGAACTCCGCTTCGCGCAGGGTTTGTGCTAACGGTAAATCACTCATGCTTAATTGCATTTTAGGATACAAGGGCGCCTGTAATGTTTCTTCCAGCCACTCGTAAAGTAGCGGCGTGCGCTTTTCATCTAGACCAAAGCGTTTAACGAGTTCTTTGCCAGTTTCTTCCCATTCAGGCGCACTAAAATCAGTGTTCTCAAGAATATCGTGAAGTAAGTTACCTGCGCTTGCACCTTTTTCCAAAGTAAAACGCAAGTCACCTTTACTGATTCTAGGTGTAGTGCTAGAAGAATCTGCATTACTTGCGCCTAACAGCTCTTCTCCCCCCACAGGTGAATCCGTCGCGTACACCTCTTCGTCACGAATGGTTTGAAGTACGGGCACACTCTGAAGTGTTTGACCTGAAGCTTCTACTGGTGTTGTGTTTGCGCTCGTACTCACCGTAGTTAAACGGCTCATCGCTGAAAATGAATACAGCCGCCACTCTTCGCTCGCCGTGCCGGTAAATTGCAACGCGCTAAGTTGTGGCAGCTCGTCTTCTTGTTCAAAGCCTGAATACACTTCTTCGAACTCGTCACCATCGATGTGGCTTGCATGAGACGCATCTTCTGCGGCGACTCTGCTTAACACACTTGGCCAATCGTTGTTGCCGCTATCCCCATTTACGCCTAAGGCTCGTGCCAGTGCGCTTTTTTCATTGTTGGCAAGAGGTACAACCCCCATGTAGCACCGGTGCGCTGCACGGGTTACTGCCACATAGGCCAAGCGCATATCTTCCGCTTCGCTTTCACGTTGAACCCGAGCTATGGCTTGTGGCGTCTGCCCCAGCTGCATCTGCAAGTCTTGCTTTTCTTCGTCGTAATAGGTAAAGATTTGCGATGTCGCCTTTCCATTTTTTGACGCGTCTTTATAGCCCGTGGCATAGGGTACAAAAACAATCGGATACTCAAGACCTTTTGAACCATGCTGAGTAATAAGACGAATAAGCTGACTATCACTCTCAAGACGTAGCGTTAGCTCTTCGTCACTTTCCGGCTTGTGGATTTGCTTATTCAACCAATCCAGTAGTTGTTCAGGGCGCTGGTGTGTCGTGCTGGCTTTTTCCAGTACTTCCGCTAAATGCTGATAGTTGGTTAATGCCCGCTCCACACTGTCGGCATGGGGTTGATAACTGTCTTGCATTAAGTGCAGCAGTACGCTCATACAGCCTTTTTGCAGCCACATCTCTCGCAAGGACAGTACTTTATCGATAGCGGCATCCCACTGAGCATCATCTTCGTGATAAAGCAGTTCGATAAGGGTATTTGCGCTATAACCCCAAAGCGGAGATGCCAAACTGGACGCTACTTTATTGGTGTCGTTCGCATGCCAAATGCCATTAAGCAACCTAAGCACATCTTTCGCCTCAGCACTGGCAAATAGATTACTGCGATCGCTTAAATAAACACAGGCCAGCCCTTTTTGCTGTAATACATTTTTGATAGCGCCTGCTTCGGTTCTGTCTTTGACCAGAATGGCGATATCTTGAGGTTTTACTGGCGTAGTGTGACCGTCCGCCGCTTTAAAATGCGCTTCATTCAACAAGCGATAAATTTCTTGCGCAATCCACTGCGCCATTTTACGCCGCATAATGTTAGTGTTTTCTTTCTCCTCTAAACACATGCTCACGTAATTCATTGCACTGCGTTTCACTACACTATTTTGATCAGCAGGGTCTACCAAAGGTGCCTTAGCAGCTGCGGCTTTAGGGGTAAATTCAACAGGGTTGTAATTAATGCCGAAGCCAAATACATCAGTGGGCTTACCCGATGCCACTGGCGCACCATAGAATAATCGATTGTAGGCCCTTACCATACCTTCCACTGAACGCCAGTTAGTGTTCATCACCCAGCGGTAATCCGCCTGCCTACCCGCTTTTAAATAGGTAAAAATGTCGCCTCCCCGAAAGCGATAAATAGCCTGTTTCGGGTCGCCGATCATTAGCAGCGCACTTTCATCAGCTTCAGCTAAATTAGGGTATACCGAATCGAGAATAGCGTATTGTTTAGCATCAGTGTCCTGAAACTCATCGATTAGCGCGACTGGAAACTTCTTACGAAGTTCTGGCACAAGGGTATTGTTTGGCTTTATAACCTCATCAGCTAACATGCGAATAAGGTCGTCGAAGTCGATAACACCCAGCTGTTTTTTCTGCTTTTCAACTCGCTCTTTGATAAAAGCAATAGCTTCAATAGCCAACTTGAAAACAGGTACTTTACCTAGTGCTTTGTCTTTCTCGGCAAATGCTTTTTTAAGCGCACCAGCAAATTCCTTAATTGGCGTTAGAATCTCTTTTACGCCTGAAGAGTTCCGAGCATATCGATTCCCCTTAACAAAAGCCTCTGCTTCTGGTGGTGCGAGATAATACTGCTGCTCCCTTACGCAAGAGCCTAACCATGCTTTAAGCGCAGACAATTCTTGGGGTCTTTCTTTTTTATGGGCCGGTGTTTTAATAAGCTGCTCTACGATTAGCCCTTCGTTTTCTTCCACACTTTGCAGTAAAGATTTCGCATAGGTTAAAGACGTGTTTGGCGCGTCATTCAGCTGTTTGTTAAAAGCCGCTTCAATGTCATCCTCAGTTAGCATTAATGGGGTCAGCGTACTTTTTATGCTGGCGTTGAATTCACGCAGCAGGTTTTCAGGTGTGTGCCAACCAGACTCTGCCAACAGCCTGAAATCGTCCTCGCTTTTACTTATTTTTCGAATGAAATCTTCGGCAGCCTGAAGATATAAATCGCTAGTATCGTTGCCTAAGTTGAGCGACATAGCGAAGCCACTGTTGAACGCCAGTTGAGTAATAACGTGCTGACAAAAACCGTGGATAGTGAACACCGATGCCTCATCGAGCTCCAGCTGCGCTGCTTTTAACAGGCCTAAACTCTCATCAGTATCGCAGCTATTAAACAAGCTTTGATAAACCGGGTCGCAGCTAGAGTCGATTTCGTTACCGTTGTCTTTGGCTTGCTGCCAAATAAACAATGCCTCTCTTAGCGTTGCCGCAATCCGCCCCTTAATTTCTTCGGTAGCGGCTTTGGTGAAGGTCATCACCAATATTTCTTTAACGTTAAGCTTTTTTTCTAACAGCAAGCGTAGGTACAAACGCGTAATGTTAAAGGTTTTACCTGTACCTGCGCTCGCTTCAATAAGATGTCGCCCTTTTAACGGCATAGCCACCACGTCAAGCAATTGCGCTTCGCTATGGGGTCGCTCGTTCTCGTAATTTCCAGGGGATACAGAATTCTGGCTCATAACTTCTCCTCCTGAGACGCATTATTGACCATGGACAAAAGTACAAAGGCACACAAGTGCGGGACATCGTTCCAGCTAACACCTTGCGGGAATAGCCAGTTGAGGTAAGGATTGCTTGCCATATTTGCGCTGTACTGCCCGTTACTTTGCTGCCAATCGGTGAGCGCACGCTGTAATTCAATGGTGTCAAAAAGTGCGGCAGATTGAGCAACGATCTGTTTCGCTTTTTCGTTTCTGTCACTTGTTGTTTCGCTCGCAGTGCCGCCGTCTTTATCAGCGAAGGGGCAGACTTCGTCAATTACCTGTTTAATTTGATCAAAAATGGCTTTATCTGTTTCACTTGTAACATCTGTACTATCCAGTAGTGCATACAGGATATGGTTAAACATATCCGGTTTTATGCTTTCAACTACTGGCTTAGTCTCTGAGTTTCTCGTGCCAGGCATAAAAGAGCCGAACAAGCTTAAATGCACTGGCGTTGGCGCCGTATAAACAGCCATATAAAGCTGTTCTATAAACAAGAGTAGCCGCGCCGCAGTTTCTTGGTCATAAGAAGGGAAACGCTGCTTTTTCAATACAGTTTCGCCCTTTTCCCATGAACACGAATAAATATCCAATGGATAATTGCTGTATTTTGTTGCTTCATCACTGGATGAAAATATCAATTGAGAAATGAAAAAGCTTAACGCGCGGTGGGAGTCTATTTTACCGGCACAAAGCTCTACCAACGCGTCGCTACCAACAAGGGCAGTTGTGGTAAAGGTGATGAATTTACCTTGGAACTGCGCCTTTACAGGTTCAGCATCGTGAGGTCCCATAGCCTGACTTAATGCTAACGCCCCTTCTTTCCACATTTCAACTTCATCTCTGGCAACGGGGTTATTGGGAATATCGCCCCGAAGCGACGCAAAAGCGATCACCTGTTCACCGTATGGCATTGAGTCATGCTCTTGTGACAACTTGCGTTCAGGCGATGAGAAGATGGCATCAAGCACCTGATAGCGCAGCAATGCATTGGTTTCAAATGGCTCGCTGTTTTCCAGCAGCGTAAATGACTGTGACAAGTTTACACCTAGCCTTTGTATAGAGAAGTGCTCAAGAGGGTCTTTAAAGGCTCTTGCAACTTGGCTATTTGATAGTCGAAGTACTTGTGTTGAAAGCGCATTGGATGACTCATCAGGCATTGCCAAATGATCAGAACCATTGCTATCAACACCTGTCTTATCAGACTGTGACTTTGTATGCTGTAGCGCATCGGCCAGCCTAAGCCAACCGGTTTCGTAACTTGGCAATTGTCCAGCGAACCCCTCTTCACTAAAGGGGTGAAGCGGCGCATGTACTCGGTATTTAGACAAGGCCAGAGCGTAGCTATTTTCCAGCATGTCCATAAACTCAGCAAGTACCAGGCTAGGCTGGCGCTCACTGTTATTGGTAACATCGTTGCCTTGGTAGCTTAAGTACAGGCTTTCCCGCGTTGAAATAATGGCTTCAAGAAATAAATATCTGTCTTCTAAACGCCTTGAACGATCACCGACTCTGCGGTTCGCACCTGCCATTAAGTCCAGGCCTAGGGGGCTTGATTTTCTTGGGAACTCACTGTCATTTAGGCCAAGAATACACACTTTTTTAAACGGTATACTTCGCATTGGCAACATTGAACATACCGTGACCTGACCGGTCATGAAGTGGTTACCTGCGTCTGGTGATGAGAATCGATTCAGCAGAAGGTCGCGGACTTGACGCAAGGACAATTCATGCTGGTAACCCGCTTCTTCGCATCGCGCGGCAAGGTCGGCTGCAACGTTAGCAATAAGATCCCAGCTTTGCTGCTGGTCTTTTATAGGCATAAAGCACGCATCGCGAA